>NZ_CAMHZG010000003.1:0-176157 GCF_946190115.1 Streptococcus mitis
TGATTATCAAGCATCATCTCACCTCATCTCTAGTATAACAAAAAAGCCATCAATTTGATGACTTTTTCAGTAGACTCGGGTAATCCTTTCGGCTGTTTTTGATGGGGGAAACTAAAGTGTAATGCTATTGCTTTTAGAGATTTTCATAAATAAGAGTAATGAACTCACTGTTAGAATAGTCAGGATAGTTGACAAGGCTGCCGCAACACCGTAATTTCCTCTAAGAACCTCTGTATAAATAGCTACAGTCATTGTTCTTGTTTTGACATTGTAGAGGAGGATAGAGGTAGAGAGCTCTGAAATCATTGTGACCCAAGATAGGATAGCTCCAGAAATAATACCAGATAGCATCATTGGAGTTGTAATCTTGGCAAAGGTATTGAGACGGCTACTTCCTAAACTTTCAGCGGCTTCTTCAATACTTGGTGCTATTTGTTGCAAGCTAGCAACAGATGAGCGAATAGTATACGGTAATCTTCTGACAGATAGAGACATAATTAAGATGAAAGCAGTCCCTGTAATCATAAGAAATCCACTTCCAAATAGACCGGTATTGAAAGAAGAAATGAAGGCAATCCCTAGAACGGTTCCTGGTACAATATAAGGTACCATACTGAGGCTGTCAATTAAGTTTGTAAACACATTCCGTTTTCTAACGGCTAGGTAGGAGATAAATGTTGCGAATAGGACAACTAGAACTAAGGCAATCAAAGGGATACGAATAGTATTGAAAATAGCAGATCCCATACGATTGAAAGCTACCTTGTAACTGTTTAGAGAATAGCCTTTGACAAATACCATACCTGATGTTTTTAGGAAAGAAGTATAAATCAAGTAGACTTGAGGTAGAACAGAGAACAAGATAATTCCGTAGACTGTCGCATAAATGGCAGCCATTTTTCCTTTTGTAGTTTTTTTAGGCTCAATTGGATGGAGCGAATTCATACTGAAACTGTAGCGATTTGAAATGTATTTTTGGATAAGAAAAATTGCTAAGGCAATGATAATCGCCATAATTGCTAAAGCAGATGCAAAAGCAGAATTTCCTCCAACCTCGCTAATGAATTGGGTATAAATCAAGACCGGGAAAGTCCGATATCCTTCACCAATCAACATAGGCGTTCCAAAGTCTGAGAATGCTCTCATAAATACAAGTAGGGCAGCTGCTAGTAAGGTTGGAACTAGGAGAGGCAAAACAACCGTTACGATACGCTTAAATCCGAAGGAACCCATGCTTTCAGCAGCTTCAAGTAGAGAATTGTCAATACTTTTCATTGTCCCAGCAACGTATAGAAATACCAGTGGGAATAGTTGCAGTGTAAAGACAAGTACAATTCCTTTGAATCCATAAATATCAATAGCTGGAAGATGAAGAGTATTTGTTATGAATTTTGTGATGACCCCATTTCGTCCCAGCAAGAGAATCCAGGAGTAGGCTCCCACGAAAGGAGCTGACATGGAAGCAATGATAATCAATATTTGTAGAAATTTCTTTCCCTTGAAGTCATACATGGAAAAGAGATAAGCTAATAGGGTTCCTACAACTAAGGAAGTGACAGTAGCGGTAATGGAAACCTTGAAACTGTTGACAAGTGTCTCAGAGTAGTAGGCTTTACTAAAGAAAGTGACAAAATTAGCTAGTGAAAATTGTCCCTCATGTATGAGTGCTTGCTTGAGCACGGTAACGATAGGATAAACCAGAAAGACAAGATAGGTAAGAAAGATGAAGAAAGAGGAGGCTGTCCAAATATTTAGTTTTTTACGTTCCATGGTTGACTCCTTTTATCAGGTTTTGTGAACCATCTGCAGAAAAGACGTTTAATTTTTGAGTATTGATTCGTAGACGAATACGATCGCCTTTTTGTAGATCTTCTTCAAAAGTTGATTCTTCGCTAACCTGAATTTTTGAGGCAAATCCTGTTTCGATGAAATACTCCGTATTTAGTCCAAGATAGACGCTATCGCTAATAGTTCCTTCAATATCTCCAGATTCATCTTTGATAAATTCTTCAGGACGAATGCTTACATGAATGGCTTGCTCCTCAGCCTGATCAAGAGCTGGCATTCGAAGAGCATAGCCATCTGAAAAGACGATATAAGCGCCGTCGCTCCGTTTTTCAAGAGTGGCAGGGATAATATTTGTGCGTCCGATAAAGGTAGCCACAAACTCATTAGCTGGTTTATGATAGAGTTCTTTTGGCCGACCGATTTGTTGAATCACCCCATCTTTCATAACAGCAATTTGGTCTGAAATAGCCATGGCTTCTTCTTGGTCGTGGGTCACATAAACGGTTGTAATTCCCACTTCGTGTTGGATTTCTCGAATGGCTTGACGCATATCCAAGCGAAGTTTGGCATCTAGATTACTAAGTGGCTCGTCCATGAGGAGAACACTTGGATTAACAGCTAAGGCACGTGCCAAGGCGACACGTTGTTGTTGTCCACCACTGAGTTTATCGGGCTTTCGATCCGCATATTGAGCAATTTGCATGAGTTCAAGATACTTGTTGGTTTGTTGAATCAATTCTTCTTTTGGAACCTTCTTTTGCTTAAGACCAAAAGCAACATTGTCTCGGACAGTCAAATGCGGGAAAATAGCGTAGTTTTGGAAAACCATCCCGATATTGCGTTTGCTGGGTTCCATATTATTTATTTTTGTATCATCGAAGTAAAATTCTCCACCTTCGATACTGTTGAAACCTGCAATCATACGAAGAAGAGTCGTTTTTCCACATCCTGAAGGTCCAAGAAGGGTAAAGAGACTTCCTTTTGGAATTGTAATGTTCAAATTCTCAATAACAGGGATATCGTGGTAGATTTTTTTGGCGTTAATAATTTTGATCTCACTCATAGTGAACCTCTTTTACTGTTTAGATTGGATATCTGTAAAGACTTCGTTGTATTTCTTAACGATATCTGATTTATTCTTGATGACATAATCATAATCTTCAGTGAGTGTTTTGATTTTGTCAATTGGTTTCATATTTTCGCTCGTTTTAGCATTTTTACGAACAGGACGGTTAGTAGTGGTTGTACCAAGTGTATCTTGTACTTCTTGAGAGATAATAAAATCGATAAATTTCTTGGCATTTTCCATATTTTTAGCTTTTTTAACGATAGCAGCACTAGCAGGTAGGAAGACTGTTCCTTCTTTTGGATAGACTACCTTAATGTTAGCTCCGTCATTTAAGAGTTTAACTGCTGGATCTTCATAAGAGAGACCAACAGCCATTTCTCCGTCAGCGACTGCTTTATAGACACCAGATGAGCTTGAACCGATTTTACCATCAATAAGTGTGAAGAGATCTTTTACATAAGACCAAGCTTTATCGTCTTTGTAACCACCTTGAGCTTGTAGCATATTTGTTAATTGAGCAAAGGCGCTAGAAGAGTTTGCTGGGTCAGCAGTTGCGATTTTTCCTTTTAGTTCAGGTTTGAGAAGGTCGCTATATCCTTCGATGTTCATGCCTTTCGTTAAATCAGGATTGACGATTAAAACACTACCATCTAGTGTATAAGGAGTAGAGTAGCCAGTTGTGTTTTGATATTCTTTGATAACATTATCATTTTCTTTTGAAGTATAGTTTTCAAAGAGTTCTCCGTGGGTAGCATATTGTGTATAAGAACCACCAAAGATAACATCGGCTACAGGAGCTTCTTTTTCTGACTCTAGTTTTTTGAAAAGTTCTCCAGTACCAGCTTGAATCAGTTCTACTTTAATACCGTATTTTTCTTCAAAGGCGGGAATAGTTGCTCCAATTAAGCCCTCTGAGTTTGGTGAATAAACGACTAGCGAACCGCCGTCTCCTTTATCAGATGAACTGTCATCGGCAGATTCACTAGAAGAACAAGCGGCAAGACCAAAAAGAGCTAGTCCGCAAGCAGCATAATACATCCATTTCTTTTTCATGATGGATACCTCCGTTATGTTATTTAAGTTTATTTTAAAATAATGTAAGCGTTTTTAAAACCGATAATTCTATTCTATTAGAGTAAAATTCTCTACAAAAACGGAAGCAATCTTTTTGATTTTATAGTAGGGTGCGACAGTTAATCATTGGGAAATCAAATTTTATTTTTTAGATAGAATATCTGTGAAAATATCATTGTACTTTTTAAGAATAGCGGATTTGTTTTTAATGACATAATCGGAATCTTCGGTGGCAATCTTGATTTCTGTCATAGCCTTCATATTTTTATTGGTTTTAGCATTTTTACGAATGGGTCTGATTGTTGTTTCAGTTCCTAGCTTATCTTGGATTTCTTGAGAAAGGAGGAAATCGATAAATTTCTTAGCGTTTTCCATGTGTTTGGCATTTTTGACGATAGCTGCGTTACCAGGTAAAAAGACGGTTCCTTCTTTTGGATAAATGACTTTTACATCAACCCCATCATTTAAGAGTTTTAAAGCAGGATCTTCATAGGTGAGTCCAACAGCCATTTCCCCATCGGCGACAGCTTTGTAAACATTTGAAGAACTAGATGCAATCTTTCCATCTACTAGGGTAAATAGATTTTTTACATAGGTCCAAGCTTGTTCATTTTCGTATCCACCTTGGTCTACAAGCATGTTTGTTAATTGAGCAAAGGCACTAGAAGCATTACTTGGATCAGCAGTAGCAATTTTTCCTTTTAATTTAGGATTGAGTAGATCATTGTAGCCTTCAATTTTAATATCTTTTGTAAGGGATGAATTGGCAATGATGACACTGACATCCAGTGTGTAAGGTGTGTAGAATCCTGTTTTATTTTGATATTCAGGGATTATCTGGTCGTTTTCTTGGGAAATATAAGGTTCAAAAAGATTTTCGTTAGAAGAGAAGAGGGCGTAGGAGCCTCCAAAAATGACATCAGCTACAGGGGATTCTTTTTCGGCCTCAGCTTTTTTGAACAATTCACCCGTGCTGGCTTGTACTAAATCAACCTTAATACCATATTTTTCTTCGAAGGCAGGTATTGTCTCTTCGATAAGGTCTTCAGGGTTAGGCGAGTAGACAACCAAAGTGTTATCTGAATCTTTTTCAGAGCTAGTTTCCGCTTCTATAGGAGAAGAACATCCTGATAAAGAAAGGAATATCCAGCTAAAAGAGAGAAAGAATAGTATTTTTTTCATAAGTATCTCCTTTTTTACGAACATTTTCTCTACCTAGATTATTAATGTTTTTAAATTGTAGAGTCCTACAGAATATAATAAAAACCTTAAAGAAATCTAAAACGAAAAATAGGAAATGAGTTCCTAGAGCAAGGATGGGTGAATTGTAGCTGAGATTTTGATGGTAATACTCTTCAAAACACGTCGCTTTATCTGCAATCTCAAAGCTATGATTTGAGTAGTTAGCACTTTGATTTTCATTGGGTAAAAGCACAAAATAAAAAGATTGCCTGAGCTGAGCAATCCTTTTACATCAATGGTTTTTATCCATGAGTTTTAATTCTTTTGGAGAAATATGGAGATACTTTTTAAAAACTTTTGCAAAATATTTATAGTCTGAAAATCCAATTTGTTCAGAGATATCGCTTAGGGGGGAATTGGGGGATTCAGCCATTTTATCTATAGCTTGCTTGAGGCGGTAGCGTAAGATATATTCATTTAGCGTCATTGGGAAGTCTTCTTTGATAACCTTATATAGATAACTTTCGCTATACCCTAGATTCTCTGCAATGCTAGAAATGGTAAAGTGCATACAGTAGTGTTGATGAACAAATTCAAGAATTTGCTGAATGATTTGGTTTTGTGTATCAATTTGTTGGATAGAGGTAAGTAAAGTTTGATATTCTTCTAAAAAAGGAGTTTCTTGACGAGTGCTAACTCGTAATCGCAAAACAATTTTTTGAAGACATTCTGTCAACTCCTTGGTATCAATTGGTTTGGATAAGAAATCAACTGCCCCATATTGCATGGCTTTTTTGGCATTTTGAAAATCGTTATAACCTGATAAGATAACTTTTTCATAGGAGAGAGTACGAGTGGCTTCGAACATCATAAAAGCATCCATAATTGGCATTGTGATGTCTGTTAAGACAATATGAGGTTCTTTTTCTTGGATGAGTTTCATTCCCTCTTGACCGTGACTGGCAGTTCCTACTACTTGGATACCTAAGGCAGAGTAGTCTACGGCAATCTCTAGCCATTTTCGAATGAGGTGTTCGTCTTCTACGATAATGAGCTTAAACATGAGTTAGTCCTTTCGTTATAAATTTGACCCAAGTTTCTCCTTGGCGATTGACTCCTAAATCTAGCTGGACATCAGAAAAGAAATTGCTCAATCGTTTATAGCTGTTAACGATGCCATGCTGGGTATGAGGGCTTTCTAAAGAGTCTAAAATAGCGAGTCGCTCTTGTTTTGTGAGTCCTCCAGCATTATCCTTGACTAAAAAAGTTAGAGAATCTGATTCCAAGGTAATTTGGATATCAATATGAAGATCAATACGGTATTGCATTCCATATTTTATAGCATTTTCTACTAGAGGAAGCAAGAAAAGTTTAGGAATAGGCTGATTATCGACAGTTTCTGGACAGACAATATCATAAGAAAAGTGCTCAAAACGAATCTTATGAATAATCAGGTAATCCTCTATAATCTTTAAATCCTGACAAATGGTTGTTTCTTTTTCTAAATCGGTGATACTGTAGCGAAGAATGCGCGTGAGGTTTTGAATCAGGTCTTGTGTGAGAGCGGCATCCATTAAAGAAGTAATTTTAATTGTCTCAAGTGTATTGTAGAGAAAATGAGGATTGAACTGAGCTTCCAGCATTTTTCTTTCAAAAATCCACTTTTCTTTTTCGATGGTTAGCATTTTTTGATGAAGTTGATCTAATTCATACAACATATTATTAATTTTTTCTGCCATAAATTCAAACTCATCACCTGTTTGTAGAGAAAGCCTTTTTTCTGCTTGTTTGGGAATTTCTTGAAGTTGGTAAACCAAACTTTCAATAGGAACAGCATTGTGTGTCGCAATTTTATGAGCAATTCGCCTTGCTTGCCAAAAGTAGAGGAAGAATATACATAAGGTGAGAATGGAGGCTAGACCAAGTAAGCTAGGAATGGGAAAGAAGGATTGAAAAGTATAGATTGAAAAAATAGCACTGACTTTTTCTTTTTGAACAATAAGCGGTTCGTTCGCATACCAGTGGGTGCGAGAGTGTAGGAGTTTTTCATCAAATTTTTCAAGAGTGGAACGAGTGAACTGATTTGTATTGTTAGAAAACATATTTCCAAAGCTATCGGTAATGATGTATTTGGAATTGATCATTGGGAAACTTGAGATGAAATCATTCTCATTTACGAAAGCAATAGTATAGGCCTTAACTCGTTGGTTTTGAAGTAGTGGTTTGATAAAGAGTGTGTAGTGTTGCTTGTCTGAAGAGAGTGCAATTTTTTCTGTCACTTTTTCTTGAGAAGGATTTTGAATGAGCAATTTTAGATAGTAGGGAGATAAAATACTTTCTTGATGATTGCGATTGGTACTAAATAGTAATTCACCTGTATCACTTAGGATAATGAGGTCAGAACTAAGCTTCAGTCTAGCTTTTGTCTCGTAAAATAAGCTAAAGACTTCTCGCTCTGTGTGTTTGCCATCCAAAAATCCTGGAATCATTTTATGGTTCATAGTAGTCAGGAGCTCATTATTGGCTTCTTTCATCTCTTGAACCTGTTTGACAATCTGTCTCGTATCTTTGGAGAGTTGCTGCTTTTGTAAAAAATAGGAAAAACCAAAAAGTAAAATGAGTAGTAAAAGAGAGGTCATAAAAGCTGCGATAGAGCTTCTATGGAGAATTTCTTTTTGGAGAGATTTTTTAAAGGAATGAGACATCCGCTACCTCCTTGGAAGGGTTTTCTGTTATAAGTATAGCAGTTTAAAAATTCTAGAGCAAGGTAAAATAGAAAAGTATAGAATAGAACGAGACCAAATTCCCTCAAAAATGGTATAATAGTAACATCACAAAATTGGAGAGAGACCATGAGTTTTTACAATCATAAAGAAATTGAGCCTAAGTGGCAGGGCTACTGGGCAGAACATCATACATTTAAGACAGGAACAGATGCTTCAAAACCGAAGTTTTATGCTCTTGATATGTTCCCTTATCCGTCTGGAGCGGGTCTGCACGTAGGACACCCAGAAGGTTATACTGCAACCGATATCCTCAGCCGTTACAAACGTGCGCAAGGATACAACGTACTTCACCCAATGGGGTGGGATGCTTTTGGTTTGCCTGCAGAGCAATACGCTATGGATACAGGTAATGATCCAGCAGAATTTACAGCGGAAAATATTGCCAACTTCAAACGCCAAATTAATGCGCTTGGATTTTCTTATGACTGGGATCGTGAAGTCAACACAACAGATCCAAACTACTACAAGTGGACGCAATGGATTTTCACCAAGCTTTATGAAAAAGGTTTGGCCTATGAAGCGGAAGTACCAGTAAACTGGGTTGAGGAATTGGGAACAGCTATCGCAAACGAAGAAGTTCTTCCTGATGGAACTTCTGAGCGTGGTGGCTATCCTGTTGTCCGCAAACCGATGCGTCAATGGATGCTTAAAATCACGGCCTATGCAGAGCGCTTGCTTAATGACTTGGATGAGTTGGATTGGCCAGAGTCTATCAAGGACATGCAACGCAACTGGATTGGTAAATCAACTGGTGCCAATGTAACCTTCAAAGTTAAGGGAACAGACAAGGAATTCACAGTCTTTACGACTCGTCCTGACACCCTTTTCGGTGCGACTTTCACAGTCTTGGCTCCTGAGCATGACTTGGTTGATGCTATCACAAGCCCAGAGCAAGCAGAAGCCGTAGCAGACTACAAACACCAAGCTAGTCTCAAGTCTGACTTGGCTCGTACAGATCTTGCTAAAGAAAAAACAGGAGTTTGGATTGGTGCTTATGCCATCAACCCTGTAAACGGCAAGGAAATTCCAATCTGGATTGCAGACTATGTTCTTGCTAGTTATGGAACAGGAGCGGTAATGGCTGTACCTGCCCATGACCAACGTGACTGGGAATTTGCCAAACAATTTGACCTTCCAATCGTAGAAGTACTTGAAGGTGGAAATGTAGCAGAAGCTGCCTACACAGAAGATGGGCTTCATGTCAATTCAGACTTCCTAGATGGATTGAACAAAGAAGATGCTATTGCTAAGATTGTGGCTTGGTTGGAAGAAAACGGCTGTGGTCAAGAGAAGGTTACCTACCGTCTCCGCGACTGGCTCTTTAGCCGTCAACGTTACTGGGGTGAGCCAATTCCAATCATTCATTGGGAAGATGGAACTTCAACAGCTGTTCCTGAAAATGAATTGCCACTTGTCTTGCCTGTAACTAAGGATATCCGCCCTTCAGGTACTGGTGAAAGTCCACTAGCTAACTTGACAGACTGGCTTGAAGTGACTCGTGAAGATGGTGTCAAGGGTCGTCGTGAAACAAATACCATGCCACAGTGGGCAGGTTCAAGCTGGTATTACCTCCGTTATATTGATCCACATAATACTGAGAAATTGGCTGATGAGGACCTCCTAAAACAATGGTTGCCAGTAGATATCTACGTTGGTGGTGCAGAGCATGCTGTTCTTCACTTGCTCTACGCTCGTTTCTGGCACAAATTCCTCTATGACCTCGGTGTTGTACCTACTAAAGAGCCATTCCAAAAACTCTTTAATCAAGGAATGATTTTGGGAACTAGCTACCGTGACCACCGTGGGGCTCTTGTGGCGACTGACAAGGTTGAAAAACGTGACGGTTCCTTCTTCCATGTGGAAACAGGAGAAGAGTTGGAGCAAGCACCAGCCAAGATGTCTAAATCTCTTAAGAACGTTGTCAACCCAGATGACGTAGTGGAACAATACGGTGCCGATACCCTTCGCGTCTATGAAATGTTCATGGGCCCACTTGATGCTTCAATTGCTTGGTCAGAAGAAGGTCTGGAAGGAAGCCGTAAGTTCCTTGACCGTGTTTACCGTTTGATTACAAGTAAAGAAATCGTTGCGGAAAATAATGGTGATCTTGACAAGGTTTATAACGAAACCGTTAAATCTGTCACTGAGCAAATCGAATCCATGAAATTCAACACAGCTATTGCCCAACTTATGGTCTTTGTCAACGCCGCTAACAAGGAAGACAAGCTCTATGTGGACTACGCTAAAGGCTTTATCCAATTGATCGCCCCATTTGCGCCTCACTTGGCAGAAGAACTCTGGCAAACAGTGGCAGCAACAGGTGAATCAATTTCTTATGTCGCTTGGCCAACATGGGACGAAAGCAAATTGGTTGAAGACGAAATCGAAATCGTCGTCCAAATCAAAGGTAAAGTCCGTGCCAAATTGATGGTAGCCAAAGATCTATCACGCGAAGAATTGCAAGAGATTGCTCTCGCTGATGAAAAAGTCAAAGCAGAAATTGACGGTAAGGAAATCGTGAAAGTGATTGCAGTACCTAACAAACTCGTTAATATCGTCGTTAAATAACGAGTTTATTAGCTCTATCTGCCACCTTCAATAGTCCACTGGACTATTGAAGCCAACTAAATTGGTTAATATTGTTGTGAAATAAGATAGGAATCCTTCAGAGTAGAATCTGGAGGATTTTTTATTTGACAGGAAGTTTCTATTTTGTTAATATGATTAACAAAGAAAAGAGAGATTATGGATAAAAAAGAATTTATTGCATTTAATAATCGTTTCAATAGATTTATTTTAGCGTTTGACCAGTTAAAAAAAAATCAACATAAAAGTGGTGTTGACAAATCCATTACGTTGAATGAGGTACATTTGATTGTTGTGATTGGAAAAAATCAGCCCTTGAATCTAGTAAAATTATCTGAATTATTAGAAGTTTCGAGAAGTGCAATAACTCAAAGTGTTAGAAGATTGCTTCAAAAAAATTTAGTTGTTTTTGATTTTGATCCGAATAATGGGAAAAATAAATATTTGAGATTATCTGAAAAAGGCATCGAAATTTTTAAAATCCATAAGGAGCAACAAGCATATATTGAAAAATCAATCTTTTCAGTTTTAAACAACTATAGCGAGGTGGAACTTAAAACAGTTGTGAAATTGATGGATGATATTGAAAAGGTGTGGGGAGAATTACCGTGGTAAAAGTCACGGTAAATTTCAAATATAATTGTTAAGCAAATTAACAAAAAGGAGAAGATATGACTGTAAACATAGAACTGATTTCACAAACAGATTTAGCGGATGAATCTTTTTATATTGCTATTAATGGTTTAGAACCAAGGGCAATGTATTGTGTAGAAATGTACCTGTCTGATTATTACTGTATAAATGCTCCCTTGCTTTTAGATCATGATGTTATATGGAAATCAACCGCAATTTTTTTATCTGATCAGGACGGTATGATTGATACCTCTCAGACAGCATCTATTTCGGGATCTTATAAAGGGATTTCAGAAATGGGATTATTCTTTAATGCGAAACCGTTGAAGAATAGGAAAAGGAGATTACCGAGTTCTCTTGATAGAATTCCATTACGAGATTGTTTTGGTGTTGAAATTAAAATCAGGCTAGGGAAAGATGTGGTCGCGGAGCAAAGTTTTGTAAGGCGTTATATGAATCTAGGAGTAAGATATCAAGATATCTATGACAAGCATTTTCAAGGTCGATTATTTTATGATGAAAAGTTAAGAAGGGCGCCAGCCGTGATTATTGTTAGTGGTAGTGAGGGAAGAATTGAAAAAGCTCAGAATATTGCCCAACTTTTATCTTCAAGAGGCTATATTTGTCTTGCGATAGCTTATTTTGGTTTAGAGGGATTACCCCAAAATTTAGAACGAATTCCAATAGAATGTCTGGAGGAGGCGAAAGATTTTCTATATCATCATCCTCAAGTTGATAATACAAAAATAGGAATATATGGTCGCTCTAAAGGAGCAGAACTTGTTCTGGCTGGACAAAGTATTTTGAAAGATGTGCAATGTTTGGTACTCAATTCCCCCTCAAATGTAATATTTGAGGGAATAAAGGGAAAACTCAACTCTCATTCATCTTCTTGGACATATTTACAAAAAGAACTTCCGTATCAAAAATTTCAGTTAGGAAATTATCTGTTAAACAAGTTTTTTGGAAAACATATTCCTGAAGATAGTAGGGCTCAGATTGATGTGAGTAAAATTTCCTCTCCTTTATTATTACTAGGAAGCGATGTTGATGAAATATGGAATGCATCATCCGCGATAGATGATATCATTTCACATTATAAAGGGGAATCCATTTTGTTTAAAAAATACCATGAAACAGGGCATATGTTGACGATTGCTTATCAACCGAATCATCGTTATAGAAAAGATTGGCGCTTATTAATGAAAGAAAGTGTAGACTCTTGGTTTGCTACGATAAATTTTTTTGATACACATCTGAAGAATTTGTAGATAGTGCTGAACCGTACTATAATAGTCCCAACTAAGATAAAAACACAGTTCTGGTTGGTAGTCCAGTCTACAAAAGCAAACACTAAAACAAGAGAAATTTGAATACAAACAGTAAAAAATAGAGAGAAGCATAAGGGGAATTAACTCACTCGTTCCCATATTTGATTATTCCTCTATAAAGTGGATGGATGATTTTTATAAGAGGAGTTTGCATTATTGAATAGAAAACCAAGTGTTTCCTAAAATTTTCATTGAGATATGTTATACTATATTCAATAAGTGAAACAAGGAGAAAGCTATGCCAGTAAATGAATATGGTCAGATGATTGGGGAGTCAATGGAAGGTTATACACCAGGTGAATTGCCTTCTATTGATTTCTTAGAAGGGCGTTATGCTCGAATAGAAGCTCTTTCAGTGGAAAAGCATGCGGAGGATTTATTAGCTGTTTATGGTTCAGATACTCCTCGGGAGATGTGGACCTACCTCTTTCAGGAACCAGTGGCAGATATGGAGGAACTGGTTAGCCTTTTAAATCAGATGTTGGCTCGTAAGGACCGCTTTTACTATGCGATTGTAGACAAGGCAACTGGTAAGGCTTTGGGAACTTTTTCCCTCATGCGAATTGATCAGAATAACCGAGTAATAGAAGTGGGAGCTGTCACTTTTTCTCCAGAGCTAAGAGGCACACGGATAGGAACAGAAGCTCAGTATCTACTGGCTCGCTATGTCTTTGAAGACCTAAACTATCGTCGTTATGAGTGGAAATGCGATGCTCTTAACCTGCCATCAAGACGAGCAGCGGAACGTTTGGGCTTTATTTATGAAGGAACCTTCCGTCAGGCAGTGATTTATAAGGGGCGTACGAGGGATACGGATTGGTTGTCTATGATTGATAAGGACTGGCCAAAAATCAAAGCTCGTTTGGAAATATGGTTGCGTCCTGAAAACTTTGATAAAAATGGACAACAGTACAAGAGCTTGAGAGAGCTTTAAGAGGTGTTGAGATGATTACTATTAAAAAGCAAGAAATTGTCAAGCTAGAGGATGTTTTGCATCTCTATCAGGCTGTCGGTTGGACAAATTATACCCATCAACCTCAGATGCTGGAGCAGGCCTTGTCTCATTCATTAGTAATTTATCTGGCGCTTGATGGCGATGCTGTGGTGGGCTTGATTCGTTTGGTTGGAGATGGATTTTCATCAGTTTTTGTACAAGATTTGATTGTTTTGCCTAGCTATCAGCGCCAAGGGATTGGTAGCTCCTTGATGAAAGAGGCTTTAAAAGATTACAAAGATGCCTATCAAGTCCAGCTGGTGACAGAAGAGACAGAAAGAACCTTGGAATTCTATCGTTTTATGGGCTTTGAAACCTTATCTACCTATGATTGTACAGGAATGACTTGGATAAACAGAGAAAAATAATAAAACTTGTTTATTCTTAAGCAAAGTTTAAGGATGGTCTAGTATTATATAGTTATTAAATAAAGACCTCCTAACTTTATTTAATGAAATCCTAAAACTTTTTTCATCATAATCTCCTAATGAAGTCACCTAATCAGGTGGCTTTTTTCGTGGGTAGGTGATGCTGATAGAAATTTTTTTAAAAATGGTAGAATTTGAGAAAAGTTAAGCTAGTTTTAAGCTTCGTCTTGTATCATATAGTTATTAAATAAAGACCTCCTAACTTTATTTAATAAAATCCTAAACTTTTCTTTTTCATAATAATCTCCCTTAACTCCACCCAATCAGGTGGAGTTTTTTGGCTCTATTTCAGGCTTTTGAGGAGTTTTCTAAACATCATTTTCCGATAACTTTCGCTTAACCTTGAACGTTTTGTCGTACAGTGGTTAAAGAGGATGTAAAGTTTTGACAAATTTTGTGAACTGTGGGATAATGGAGAGGAATTAAGGATTAGTTCTATATCATGGACTAGAAAAGACCCCAAGCTCACGTCCAAATAAGCTTGGGGTCTTTTTTGACACTATTTGTTCTTGTTTAGCCATTTATCGACTAAGCGAAGAACAACACCGACCACAATTGGTCCGATGATAGTTTTAAGGATTAGTTCCATCATGGGCTATCTCACCTCCTTTCGTAGGCGGTGTAGTAGTGCCGTAGAATATTATACCACATAAGTGCTAAACTCGGGAGTCATCCAATCAGGTGGAGTTTTTTGGCTCTATTTCAGGCTTTTGGGGACTATTTTAAACATCATTTTCCGATAACTTTTACTTAATCTTATAAACTTTATTGGACAGATTCTAAAGTTGGAGAAGCTGAATTGATGAAGATATAAACCTTTGACAAATTTTGTGAACTATGGGATAATAAAAGGGAATTAAGTATTGTGTCTATATCATAGGCTAGAAAAGACCCCAAGCTAACTTCCACATTAAGCTTGGGGTCTTTTTGACACTATTTGTCCTTGTTTAGCCATTTATCGACTATCCGAAGAACGACACCGACCACAATTGGTCCGATGATAGTTTTAAGTATTGTATCCATCATGGGCTATCTCACCTCCTTTCGCAGGCGGTGTAGAAGTGCCGTATGATATTATACCACATATGTGCTAAACTCAGGAGTCACCCAATCGGGTGGCTTTTTTGTTTGTGGCTTGGATTTTTGATATAATAGAGCCATGAGTAGAATTTTAGATAATGAGATAATAGGGGATGAGGAGTTAGTAGAACGCACGCTCCGTCCTCAGTATTTACGTGAATATATTGGGCAGGACAAGGTCAAGGACCAGCTACAAATCTTTATTGAAGCTGCCAAAATGCGGGATGAAGCGCTGGATCATGTCCTCTTATTTGGGCCTCCAGGTTTGGGGAAAACGACCATGGCCTTTGTTATTGCCAATGAACTGGGTGTCAATCTCAAGCAGACGTCTGGGCCTGTCATTGAAAAAGCCGGTGATTTGGTAGCGATTTTGAATGACTTAGAGCCTGGGGATGTCCTTTTTATTGATGAGATTCATCGCTTGCCCATGTCGGTGGAAGAGGTGCTTTATAGTGCCATGGAGGACTTTTACATTGATATCATGATTGGTGCTGGTGAAGGCAGTCGCAGTGTTCATTTGGAGTTGCCACCTTTTACCTTGATTGGTGCGACGACTCGGGCTGGTATGCTCTCAAATCCGCTACGGGCACGTTTTGGGATTACAGGTCATATGGAGTATTATGCTCATGCTGACTTGACGGAAATTGTTGAGCGGACGGCAGATATTTTTGAGATGGAAATCACTCATGAGGCAGCGTCTGAGTTGGCCTTGCGTAGTCGAGGTACTCCTCGTATTGCCAATCGCCTCCTCAAGCGCGTGCGCGATTTTGCCCAGATAATGGGGAATGGGGTGATCGATGATCTTATTACGGATAAGGCTTTGACCATGCTGGATGTTGACCATGAAGGTCTGGACTATGTGGACCAGAAAATCCTTCGGACCATGATTGAGGTGTACGGTGGTGGCCCTGTCGGATTAGGAACTCTTTCTGTTAACATAGCAGAAGAGCGTGAGACAGTTGAAGACATGTATGAGCCCTACTTGATTCAAAAAGGCTTTATCATGCGGACGCGGTCTGGACGGGTGGCGACTGCTAAGGCATATGAGCATTTGGGATATGAGTACAATGAAAAATAAGCAAGAAATTCTAGAGGCTTTTAGAAAAAATCCAGATATGATGGCTATTCTGACTATCATCCGAAACTTGGAGTTGACAGATTCCTGGTTGGCGGCAGGTTCTGTCAGAAATTTCATCTGGAATCTCTTGTCAGACAAATCTCCTTTTGACTGTGAAACAGATGTAGATGTAATTTTCTTTGATCCAGATATTTCTTACGAGGAAACCTTGTCCCTAGAGAAAAAACTGCGAGAGGACTTTCCTCAGTACCAGTGGGAGTTGAAAAATCAGGTCTATATGCACCAGCACAGTCCTCACACTTCTCCCTATACCAGTTCTCGTGATGCTATGAGTAAGTATCCAGAACGGTGTACGGCAGTTGGACTGCGCTTGAATGAAGAATTGGATTTTGAGCTCTATGCACCTTATGGTTTGGAGGATATTTTGAATTTTCAAGTTCGTCCAACTCCTCATTTCTTAGAAAATGAAGACCGAATGGAACTTTATCGAACACGTCTATCCAAGAAAAATTGGCAGGAGAAATGGAAAAATTTGATTTTTAAAAATACTTAAGGAAACTTTAAGCTAGGAAGTGTATACTAAGTTCATAAGTTAAGAAGACCTTAACTTAAACTCCTAAAACTTTTTCATAATAATCTCCCTATAAAAATTGAGTCGCCCAATCAGGCGGCTTATTTTTTTGAAAAATGGGCTTTGTGCCTGAGAATAAATAGCTTAGTGATAGAAGAAAATAGGGAAATATGGTATAATGAAACGATAGATTTTTGAATAGGAATAAGATCATGTTTGGATTTTTTAAGAAAGATAAGGCTGTGGAAGTAGAGGTTCCGACACAGGTTCCTGCTCATATCGGCATCATCATGGATGGCAATGGCCGTTGGGCTAAAAAACGTATGCAACCGCGAGTTTTTGGACATAAGGCGGGCATGGAAGCATTGCAAACTGTGACCAAGGCAGCCAACAAACTAGGCGTCAAGGTTATTACAGTTTATGCTTTTTCTACGGAAAACTGGACCCGTCCAGATCAGGAAGTCAAGTTTATCATGAACTTGCCAGTAGAGTTTTATGATAATTATGTCCCGGAATTGCATGCGAATAATGTTAAGATTCAAATGATTGGGGAAACAGACCGCCTGCCTAAGCAAACCTTTGAAGCTCTTACTAAAGCTGAGAAATTGACTAAGAACAACACAGGTTTGATTCTTAATTTTGCCCTCAACTATGGTGGACGTGCTGAGATTACACAGGCTCTTAAGTTGATTTCCCAGGATGTGTTAGATGCCAAAATCAACCCAGGTGACATCACAGAGGAATTAATTGGCAACTATCTCTTTACTCAGCATTTGCCTAAGGATGTACGAGATCCAGACTTGATTATCCGTACTAGTGGAGAATTGCGTTTGAGCAATTTTCTTCCATGGCAGGGAGCCTATAGTGAGCTCTATTTTACGGACACCTTGTGGCCTGATTTTGACGAGGTAGCCTTGCAGGAAGCCATTCTTGCATACAATCGTCGTCATCGCCGATTTGGAGGAGTTTAGGAGGAAATATGACACAGGATTTACAGAAAAGAACCTTGTTTGCAGGGATTGCCCTGGCTATTTTCCTACCAATTTTAATGATTGGGGGACTCTTGCTTCAGATAGCAATTGGAATCATAGCCATGCTAGCCATGCATGAACTTTTGAAGATGAGAGGTCTAGAGACCATGACGATGGAGGGCCTCTTGACCCTCTTTGCAACCTTTGCCTTGACCATTCCCTTGGAGAATTATCTGACTTTTTTGCCAGTTGATGGGAATGTGGTTGCTTATAGTGTTCTGATTTCAATCATGTTAGGAACGACTGTTTTTAGCAAGTCGTATACGATTGAGGATGCGGTTTTCCCTCTTGCTATGAGTTTCTATGTGGGCTTTGGTTTTAATGCTCTATTAGATGCTAGAATTGCAGGTTTAGATAAGGCACTATTAGCCTTATGTATTGTTTGGGCAACAGACAGTGGTGCCTATCTTGTTGGGATGAACTATGGTAAACGAAAATTAGCTCCGACAGTTTCTCCAAATAAAACCTTTGAGGGTGCCTTGGGTGGTATTTTAGGTGCTATTTTAGTAACCATCATCTTTATGATGTTTGACAGTACAGTTGCTCTTCCGTATGGAATTTACAAGATGTCGGTCTTTGCTATTTTCTTTAGCATTGCTGGACAATTTGGTGACTTACTAGAAAGTTCGATTAAGCGTCACTTTGGTGTTAAGGATTCTGGGAAATTTATCCCTGGACATGGTGGTGTTTTGGATCGTTTCGATAGTATGTTGCTTGTATTTCCAATCATGCACTTGTTTGGACTCTTTTAATCAAAAGACGGAGGAAATACTATGCTCGGAATTTTAACCTTTATTCTGGTTTTTGGGATTATTGTAGTGGTGCACGAGTTCGGACACTTCTACTTTGCCAAGAAATCAGGGATTCTAGTGCGTGAATTTGCCATCGGTATGGGACCCAAAATCTTTGCTCACATTGGCAAGGATGGGACGGCCTATACCATTCGAATCTTGCCTCTGGGTGGCTATGTCCGTATGGCTGGTTGGGGTGATGATACAACTGAAATCAAGACAGGAACTCCTGTTAGTTTGACGCTTACTGATGATGGTAAGGTTAAACGTATCAATCTCTCTGGTAAAAAATTAGATCAAACAGCCCTCCCTATGCAGGTGACCCAGTTTGATTTTGAAGACAAGCTCTTTATCAAAGGATTGGTTCTGGAAGAAGAAAAAACATTTGCAGTAGATCACGATGCAACGGTTGTGGAAGCAGATGGTACTGAGGTTCGGATTGCTCCCTTGGATGTTCAATATCAAAATGCAACTATCTGGGGGAAACTCATTACTAATTTTGCAGGTCCTATGAACAACTTTATCTTAGGTGTCGTTGTTTTTTGGATTTTAATCTTTATGCAGGGTGGTGTCAGAGATGTTGATACCAACCAGTTTCATGTCATGCCCCAAGGGGCCTTGGCTAAGGTGGGAGTACCAGAAACGGCACAAATTACCAAGATTGGCTCACATGAGGTTAGCAACTGGGAAAGCTTGATTCAGGCTGTGGAAACAGAAACCAAAGATAAGACGGCACCGACTTTGGATGTGACTATTTCTGAAAAGGGGAGTGACAAACAAGTTACTGTTACACCCGAAGAAAGTCAAGGCCATTACCTTCTAGGTGTTCAACCGGGAATTAAGTCGGACTTTCTATCCATGTTTGTAGGTGGATTTACAACTGCAGCCGACTCGGCTCTACGAATTTTATCAGCTCTGAAAAATTTGATTTTCCAACCAGATTTGAACAAACTGGGTGGACCTGTTGCCATCTTTAAGGCAAGTAGTGATGCTGCTAAAAATGGAATTGAGAATGTCTTGTACTTCTTGGCAATAATTTCCATCAATATTGGGATTTTTAATCTTATTCCGATTCCAGCCCTGGATGGTGGTAAGATTGTGCTCAATATCCTAGAAGCCATTCGCCGCAAACCATTGAAACAAGAAATTGAAACCTATGTCACCTTGGCCGGAGTGGTCATCATGGTTGTCTTGATGATTGCTGTGACCTGGAATGACATCATGCGACTCTTTTTTAGATAATCGAGGAATATTATGAAACAAAGTAAAATGCCTATCCCAACGCTTCGCGAAATGCCAAGCGATGCTCAAGTTATCAGCCATGCTCTTATGTTGCGAGCTGGTTATGTTCGTCAAGTCTCAGCAGGTGTTTATTCTTATCTACCACTTGCTAATCGTGTGATTGAAAAAGCTAAAAATATCATGCGCCAAGAATTCGACAAGATTGGAGCCGTTGAGATGTTGGCTCCAGCCCTTCTTAGTGCAGAATTGTGGCGCGAATCAGGTCGTTACGAAACTTATGGTGAAGACCTTTACAAGCTAAAAAACCGTGAAAAATCAGACTTCATTCTAGGTCCAACTCACGAAGAAACCTTTACAGCTATTGTCCGTGATTCTGTTAAGTCTTACAAGCAATTGCCACTTAACCTTTACCAAATCCAACCTAAGTATCGTGATGAAAAACGTCCACGTAATGGCCTTCTTCGTACACGTGAGTTCATCATGAAGGATGCTTACAGTTTCCATGCTAACTATGATAGTTTGGACAGTGTTTATGATGAGTACAAGGCTGCTTATGAGCGAATTTTCACTCGTAGTGGCTTAGATTTCAAGGCTATCATCGGTGACGGTGGAGCCATGGGTGGTAAGGACAGCCAAGAATTTATGGCCATTACACCTGCTCGTACAGACCTTGACCGCTGGGTTGTCTTGGACAAGTCCGTTGCCTCATTTGATGAAATTCCTGCAGAAGTGCAAGAAGAAATCAAGGCAGAATTGCTTAAATGGATGGTTTCTGGTGAAGATACCATTGCCTACTCAAGTGAGTCTAGCTATGCTGCTAACTTAGAAATGGCAACAAACGAGTACAAACCAAGCAACCGTGTTGTCGCTGAAGAAGAAGTGACCCGTGTTGCAACGCCAGATGTTAAATCAATCGATGAAGTTGCAGCCTTCCTCAATGTTCCAGAAGAACAAACGATTAAAACCCTCTTCTACATGGCAGATGGTGAGCTTGTTGCAGCCCTTCTAGTTGGAAATGACCAACTCAATGAAGTTAAGTTGAAAAACCACTTGGGAGCAGATTTCTTTGACGTTGCAAGTGAAGAAGAAGTGGCAAATGTTGTTCAAGCAGGATTTGGTTCACTTGGCCCAGTTGGTTTGCCAGAGAATGTTAAAATCATTGCAGACCGAAAGGTGCAAGATGTTCGCAATGCAGTTGTCGGTGCTAACGAAGATGGCTACCACTTGACTGGTGTGAACCCAGGTCGTGATTTTACTGCAGAATATGTGGATATACGTGAAGTTCGTGAGGGTGAAATTTCCCCAGACGGACAAGGTGTCCTTAACTTTGCGCGTGGTATCGAAATTGGTCACATCTTCAAACTCGGCACTCGCTATTCAGCAAGCATGGGAGCAGATGTTTTGGATGAAAATGGCCGTGCTGTGCCAATTATCATGGGATGTTACGGTATCGGTGTCAGCCGTCTCCTTTCAGCAGTGATGGAGCAACACGCTCGCCTCTTTGTTAACAAAACGCCAAAAGGTGAATACCGTTACGCTTGGGGAATCAACTTCCCTAAAGAATTGGCACCATTTGATGTGCACTTGATCACTGTCAATGTCAAGGACGAAGAAGCGCAAGCCTTGACAGAAAAGCTTGAAGCAAGCTTGATGGGAGCTGGTTATGAAGTCTTAACGGACGATCGTAACGAACGTGTCGGAGTCAAATTTAGCGATAGCGACTTGATTGGGTTGCCAATCCGCATCACCGTTGGTAAAAAAGCGGCCGATGGCATCGTAGAAGTCAAGATTAAAGCGACTGGTGACACTATCGAAGTTCATGCAGATAACTTGCTCGAAACGCTTGAAATCCTCAGCAAGAAATAAAAACTATAATCAGAAGAAAAACAAGGAAAAAATGTAACTAGTTTTTACCTTGTTTTTTCTGTATAATGGGAAAAATGAGTAGATAAAGAGGTAAATGTATGCTAAGATTTCCAAAGGATTTTGTCTGGGGATCCTCTACTTCTGGGCCGCAGACAGAAGGACGTATAGCTGGTGACGGTAAGGGAGATAATCTCTGGGATTATTGGTACCAAGTGGAGCCAAATCGCTACTATAATGGAATTGGTCCAGATAAGACATCGACCTTTTATGAAAATTGGGAAAAGGATATTGAGCTACTGTTAGAAACTGGTCATACGGCCTTTCGGACTTCTATTCAGTGGTCACGGATTTTTCCACAAGGGCGTGGGGAAGTCAATCCTCAAGGTGCAGACTTTTACCGTAAGGTTTTTGAGGCTATTAAGGCCAAAGGGATTCGTCTTTTAGTGAATCTTTATCATTTTGATTTACCTTTTGCCCTTCAAGAGGATGGTGATGGTTGGGAAAATAAGGCAACTGTCTCAGCCTATGAAGACTATGCTCGTTTTTGTTTTGAGACTTATGGAGATTTAGTGGATCAATGGATTACTTTTAACGAGCCCATCGTTCCTGTAGAATTTGGCTATTTTTACGATGCCCATTATCCACATAAGGTGGATGCAGAGGCAGCTGTTAAAGTAGCTTATCATACACAATTGGCCAGTAGTCGGGCGGTTAAGGCTTGTCATGAACTCTTGCCTGATTCCAAGATTGGGATTGTCTTAAACTTGACACCGGCTTATCCACGCAGTCAGCATCCTGCTGATGTTAAGGCGGCTCGTATTGCGGACCTTTTTCAGGCCCAATCTTTCTTAGATCCGTCCGTTTTGGGGACTTATCCACAGGAGTTAGTAGAAATCTTGCATGAATACGGTCTCTTGCCTGATGCTACAGAGGAGGAGTTGGAGCTCATTCGTGACAATACGGTGGACTTCCTTGGTGTCAACTACTATCAACCTTTGCGTGTTATGGCTCCTCGATTTGCTAAGCATCCAGAGAGTCCACTCTTACCAGAACATTTTTACGAGCCTTATGTGATGCCTGGACGTAAAATCAATCCTCACCGTGGCTGGGAGATTTATGAGCAAGGGATTTATGACATCGCCCAAAATATCAAGAAAAATTATGGCAATATCGAGTGGATGTTGACAGAGAATGGTATGGGTGTTGAAGGGGAAGAAAAATTCCGTCAAGATGGAATGATTCAAGATGATTACCGTATTGACTTTGTAAAAGGTCATCTTCGTGAACTGCACCGTGCCATTGAAGATGGAGCCAACTGTAAGGGATACTTAATCTGGACCTTTATTGACTGTTGGTCATGGCTCAACAGCTATAAAAATCGCTATGGTTTGGTTGAATTGGACTTGGAAACCCAAGAACGTCGTCTGAAAAAATCAGGGCACTGGTTCAAGGAACTAAGCGACAATAATGGATTTTAAAAAAGACTCTGACTGATGATTTTAATTGGTCAGAGTTTTTTTGATTACAGGAGTTTAATTTGAACTATACCAATTTTTGCTCTTGACAAGTGAAAGAAACAAGTATATACTGTTTTTGCTGATTCTATAAAAGAGGAATCAGACTATACCAATTTAAGGAGAAAGCACAGCTTGCCTGTGTCGTATATACTATGTGTGGAATTGTTGGTGTTGTTGGAAACACAAATGCAACTGATATTTTGATTCAAGGGCTTGAAAAGCTCGAATACCGTGGCTATGATTCTGCGGGGATTTTTGTCCTAGGTGGTGCTGAGAATCATTTGGTGAAGGCTGTTGGTCGTATCGCAGAATTATCTGCCAAGACAGCTGGTGTTGAGGGAACAACTGGTATCGGACATACTCGTTGGGCAACTCACGGGAAACCAACTGAGGACAATGCTCACCCACATCGCTCTGAGACTGAACGTTTTGTTTTGGTGCACAATGGGGTGATTGAGAACTACCTTGAAATCAAGGAAGAATACCTTGCAGGTCACCACTTTAAGGGGCAAACAGATACTGAAATTGCCGTTCACTTGATTGGAAAATTTGCGGAAGAAGATGGCTTGTCAGTTCTTGAAGCCTTCAAAAAAGCTCTTCACATCATTCGTGGTTCTTATGCTTTTGCCTTGGTTGATTCACAAGATCCTGAAGTCATCTATGTGGCTAAGAATAAATCACCACTTTTGATTGGTCTTGGACAAGGCTATAACATGGTCTGCTCAGATGCTATGGCTATGATTCGTGAGACCAACCAATACATGGAAATTCATGACCAAGAGTTGGTAATCGTCAAGGCTGATAGCGTAGAAGTTCAAGACTATGATGGTAATAGTCGTGAGCGTGTTAGCTATACTGCGGAGCTTGACTTGTCAGATATCGGTAAAGGAACTTACCCTTACTACATGCTTAAGGAAATTGATGAGCAACCAACTGTTATGCGTAAACTCATCCAAGCCTACACAGATGAGGCAGGTCAAGTAGTGGTTGACCCAGCTATCATCAAGGCTGTTCAAGATGCAGATCGTATCTATATCCTCGCAGCTGGAACTTCTTACCACGCAGGATTTGCTTCCAAGAAGATGTTGGAAGAATTGACGGATACGCCAGTTGAACTTGGTATCTCCTCTGAGTGGGGCTACGGTATGCCACTTCTCAGCAAAAAACCACTCTTCATCTTTATCAGCCAGTCTGGTGAAACAGCGGATAGTCGTCAGGTTTTGGTTAAGGCTAATGAAATGGGAATTCCGAGCTTGACAGTGACAAATGTCCCAGGTTCAACTCTTTCTCGTGAAGCCAACCATACCATGCTCCTTCACGCAGGTCCTGAAATTGCCGTAGCCTCAACCAAGGCCTATACAGCGCAAATTGCAGCCCTTGCTTTTCTTGCAAAAGCAGTAGGAGAAGCAAATGGCAATGCTAAAGCGCAAGCCTTTGACTTGGTTCATGAGTTGTCAATCGTAGCTCAGTCTATCGAATCAACTCTTTCAGAGAAAGAAACCATTGAAGCCAAGGTTCGTGAGCTTCTTGAAACAACTCGCAACGCCTTTTACATCGGGCGTGGTCAAGATTACTATGTAGCCATGGAAGCAAGTCTCAAACTTAAAGAGATTTCTTACATTCAATGTGAAGGCTTTGCGGCAGGAGAACTCAAGCACGGAACCATTGCCTTGATTGAAGAAGGAACACCTGTTTTGGCCCTCTTGTCAGATCCAGTCCTTGCCAACCACACTCGCGGAAATATCCAAGAAGTGGCAGCCCGTGGTGCCAAAGTCCTCACTATCGCAGAAGAAAATGTTGCCAAAGATACAGATGATATCGTTCTTACGACCGTCCACCCTTACCTCTCACCAATCTCAATGGTAGTACCAACACAATTGGTCGCTTACTTTGCAACACTCCACCGTGGCCTTGATGTGGACAAACCACGTAACCTTGCTAAGTCAGTAACGGTAGAATAAGCTTAAAAAGTCTAGTTATCTAGGCTTTTTCTTGTGAGCAAATCGGTTGCTTGTACTCAAGATTCGTGTTAGAATAATTTTTCAAAATGAAGGACCGGAATAGACAAGGAGAATCACTGTGGTAGAATTGGGAATTTCAACATTTGGAGAAACAACGGAGCTTGAAGGGACTGGGAAAACTTACAGTCATGCTGAACGCATTCGCCAGTTGCTGGCAGAGATTGAACTGGCTGACAAGGTTGGTTTGGATGTGTATGGTATTGGTGAGCACCATCGAGCGGATTTTGCGGTATCAGCCCCAGAGATTGTCCTGGCAGCAGGTGCAGTCAATACCAAGAAAATCCGTTTGACCAGTGCAGTCAGCATTCTCTCAAGTATGGATCCGATTCGCTTGTTCCAACAGTATGCCACTATCGATGCTTTGTCAAATGGACGAGCGGAGATTATGGCTGGAAGGGGTTCTTTCACGGAATCTTTTCCCTTGTTTGGATATGATTTGAAAGACTACGAAGCCCTTTTTGATGAGAAATTAGACTTGCTTCAATTAGTCAATGAAAAGACCAAGTTAGACTGGCAAGGTCGATTGACCCAAACAATCTCTGGCAAAGAAGTTTATCCTCGTCCAGTTCAAGACAAATTGCCCTTGTGGATAGCGACAGGTGGTCATGTCGAATCAACAGTGAAGATTGCTCAGGCTGGTCTACCGATTGTTTATGCCATTATTGGTGGCAATCCGAGTTATTTTAAAAAGTTGATTCAGGCTTATCGTGAGATTGGGAGCGAAGCGGGTCATGCCAGTCAGGAACTAAAGGTTGGAGCTCATTCTTGGGGTTGGATTGCTGAAGATGGCGAGCAGGCTGTGAAAGATTATTTCCATCCGACCAAGCAAGTGGTGGATGCTATCTCTAAAGACCGTCCGCACTGGCAGGAATTGCGTTATGAACAATATTTGGAGCAAGTTGGGCCAAATGGTGCCATGTTTGTGGGCAATCCAGATCAGGTGGCAGAAAAATTGATTCGCATGATTGAGGATTTAGGTTTGGACCGCTTCATGCTCCATCTACCGCTTGGTTCCATGCCTCATGACCAGGTTCTGAGAGCTATTGAACTCTTCGGCACGCAAGTGGCTCCAAAAGTACGGGCATACTTCGCCATGAAAGAGTCTTAATAAAAAATCCTAATCGAATTGATAAAAAATCTATATAACAACTATTTTAAAAAAAGCAAAAACAGAAAAGAATCTCTGAAAAGCTAGTAAAATCAAGCTTTCCAGAGATTTTTTCGTTATTGATATAAACAATATCAATCAAGTCGATAGTCAATATATATTGGGAAAAGGTCAAAAGGAGTGGTAAGATGGTTTCAATCCAAATGGAAGGAGAAAAGTATGACAAGTAAAAGAGAGCTAGTTTTTAAAGCCATCCGAGGAGAAGAGGTGGAACGAGTTCCTGTAGGCTTTTGGTTTCATTTTGTAACACTGGAGGAAAAAGGGCAAGGTTTAAATAACCCACGTATCTTTCAAAAAAGTGTAGAGGGACATCGGAAGTACGTTGAAAGAATTCATCCTGATTTTGTCAAAATGATGAGTGACGGATTTTTCATTTATCCAAGTAATGTCTACAGTCTTTTGGTTTCAAGTATTCAGGAACTGGCTTCTATTGAGTCGATTGGTGAAAACCATCCTTGGATTCAGCAACAAGTAGAAGTGGTACAAGCTATTCGAGCAACCTTCACTGAGGAAATTGCTTCATTCTACAATATTTTTTCTCCGATTTCCTACTTGAAAAGGTGGTTTCGTACAGAGGCTTCTAGAGGTGATAAGGAGGTTGCAGATCTTTTTCTTGAAAATCCAGAGTTATTCAGGGAGATTTTAGACGTGATAGCAGAGGATATCGCTATCCTAACTAAAAAAATCATTCAGGATGGTGGAGCAGATGGAATCTATCTCAGTACTCAAGAAATTCAGGATGAGCGCATCACAGCAGAATTGTATCAGACCTATATTGAGCCAAGCAACATAAAGGTTTTAGAAGCTGCCAATCAGGTAGGTGGGGTAAATATCCTGCATATCTGCGGTTTCCAAGGTGCCAGTAACAATGTGACTATTTTCAAAGATTATCCAGCCCAGGTTTTCAATTGGGCAACCCACCATGAAGCAGTCAGTTTACCCCAAGGTCAGGAGCTATTTCATGGCAAAGCGGTCTTGGGTGGTTTTGAAAATGGGAAGCAGAGCATGCTTTATGGAGGTACAAAGGCTGCACTACAAGAGGAAACCAAACGCTTGTTAGCTGAGGCTGGGACTAGAGGAGTCCTTCTTGGAGCGGATTGCACGGTTCCAGATGAATTTGAATTAGAAAGATTGGACTGGATTCGTCAGGCTGCTGTTTTAAAATAGGAGGGCCTTATGAAAAGAAAAAAGTGGCTATTGGTAGGGACGGCCCTCGGCTTTATCATCTTACTTGCGTTTAGTTTTACAGAGGGACTTACTTGTAAGGAAGGGCCAAGATGTCATGGAGTTCAGGATTTTCAGAAGGGAAGTCTTCCCTTTATTCAAACCAACGATATTGCCAGTGTTTTATTAGTTGAAAAAGAAAGAAATGGAGAATAGAGATGTCAGAAAAAAGAGAATGGGTTTTAAAAGCATTTAGAGGAGAAGTGGTTGACCGTGTACCTGTAGGTTTTTGGCACCACTTTACATCAGAAGAGGAATGGTTAAAGGGATTTTCAAATCCCGTGATTATTGAAAAGAACATACAAGGTCACAAACGTTTTATCCGTGACCTACATCCAGACTTTATCAAGTTGATGAGTGATGGCTATTTTGCTTATCCAAATCCAGTTATTTCCAAAGGAAAGTCACTCCAAGAGTTGTCGGAGATTCAACCTCTGGGTCAAGATCATCCGTGGATTAGAGAGCAGGTAGAATTAGTGAAGAAGATTAAGCAGGAGTTTACGGAAGATATTGTTGCTATTTACAATATTTTTGCGCCTGTGACCTACCTCAAATGGTTACTTGGAGAAGTGTCTGGTGGAGATGATCTCATTGCAGATTTCTTAGTTCAAGATTCTCAGAAATTGAAAAAAGTACTTGATGTGATTGCGCAAGATATCGCTAGCTTGAGTCAAGCTATTATCAAAGATGCAGGAGCAGACGGTATCTATCTTAGTGTGCAAAGTATTCAGGATGCGCGTGTTTCTGTTGAAGACTATCAGAAGATTATTGCGCCGAGTGAACTGACTGTTTTAAATGCAGCTAAGTCGGTTAGTGGGGTAAATATCCTTCATATCTGTGGCTATGAAGGAGCCCGAAACGATATTCATATCTTTGCCGACTATCCAGCTCATGTTTTTAACTGGGCAGTTGGTCCAGAAGGGATCAGCCTAAAAGAAGGTCGTGAGATTTTCAAGGGTCGTGCTGTTTTGGGAGGATTTGAAAACGGTAAAGATGGCCTTCTCTATCGAGGCAGTAAGGAAGAAATTCAAGCTGAAACCAAACGCTTGATAGAAGAAACAGGTAAAGATGGCCTCATACTTGGAGCAGATTGTACCATTCCGAGCGATATTGCAGTGGAACGTATCCAGTGGGTGAGAGAAGCATTAGATAAATAAAGGAGAAGAATATGAGTAAGAAAACATGGATTATTGGTGGAGTTGCAGTTGTGGCAGTTCTTGGAGCAACGATTATTGGTAGAACTTTGGCGGGAGCATCTGCTAAAGGTGCAGATACAGCTTCGTCTGGACAAGTAACAACTTTAAAAGTTGCCCATACCCAAAACTATGTCCCTTATGATTTTATTGACGAAAAAGGGGAATCAGATGGTTATGAAGTCGCTGTTTTAAAGGCGGTTGATGAGAAATTAGCAGATTATAAATTTGAGTATACTGGAACTAGTGATGATGATCTCTTGATTGGACTTGAGTCTGGCAAGTACGATATTGGAACTAAAGGTGCTTGGTATACAGATGAACGGGCTAAGAAATTCATTATTCCATCTGAGCCAGTAGGAGCCAGCATTATTGGTTTTACTGTTAGAAAAGAAGATGAAGCCAAATATAAGAATATTGATGATTTCGCCAAAAATAAAGGAAAATTAGTACCAATCTCTCCTCAAAATGCTCAGTGGAATGTTATCAATAGTTATAATGACAAGCACAAGGATTCACCAATTGAGTTGACAGCTGCTGAATCATTCAAGGTGGCAGATGCTTATGCTTGGGTTTTAGAAGGACGTTACGATGCCTTCTTTGATATCAAGTTGTCTTTTGAAAAAGCAGTGACAGCAGAGGATGGTTCTTACCACCAATATGCGGACAAACTTAGCTGGTTCCCTTATAAAGGAATCCCAACCTATCCATTAATTCACCGTGATGAAAAGGGTGAGAAATTTGCTAAAGAGTATGAAAAAGCTATTAAAGAATTAAAAGAAGACGGTACTTTAGCTAAGCTTTCTCAAAAATACTTTAAAGAAGACGTCTTTAGCTACGTTGATAAAGATTAGATGAACAATCAGGCATGTTATACTCTTCGAAAATCTCTTCAAACCGCGTCAACGACGCCTTGCCGTAGGTATGGTTACTGACTTCGTCAGTTCTATCCACAACCTCAAAACACTGTTTTGAGCAACCTGCGGATAGTTTCCTAGTTTGATTTTCATTGAGTATTAGAAAGAGGTTTACATGGTTTCATATGATTTTTCAAGAGTGTTCCAATTTTTACCCACCTTATGGCAGGCTCTTCCGATGACCTTGTCCATTCTCTTTTTTACTACAATCCTTGGTTCCCTTTTCGGTGGCTTATTGGCTTGGGCTCAAGTGGGAGAAGATAAGACTTTTGCAGGTCTTTCCAAGGGCTATATTTTCACTCTTCGCTGTACTCCTCCTATTGTTTTACTATTCCTCGTCTTTTATGGTTTACCTGAATTTTTAAAATGGTGGTTGAATTTAGATATCAACAACTGGTCTAAGACGGTCTTCGTCTTATTCACCATGGTCTTGCTATTTGCGGCTATCATTGCAGAAGTATTTAAGGCGTCCTATCAGGCAATTCCCAAAGGTCAGATGGAAGCTGGAGTCAGTATTGGTCTGACACCTAGTCAAACATTCTGGAGAATCATTTTTCCTCAGGCATTTCAAGTGGCTCTTCCAAATATGACGACCGCTATTCTAAATTTGATGCGGGACGCTGCCCTAGCATATACGATTGGTTTTGTGGATGTCATGGGAGCTGGGAATCTCTTAATCAGTCGCAATTTGGGGAATTACTCTCTTGAAACCTATACAGCGGTTGCCATTCTTTATTGGGGTGTAGCCTTGGCTGTTTCCTTCTTGAGTCGCTTGTTAGAAAAATCTTTGGAAACGAAAGGGAGATAGGATATGGATTTAGACTATATTGCAAAAACCTTTTTAGAGACCTTAAAAGGGGTACCGACCACCTTGATTATCATGATTGTAGCCATGGTCTTAAGTTTTCTACCAGCCTTGTTTTTAGCTCTGGGACAAATATATAAAGTCAAAGGTGTTCGAACTTTCTCTCTCGTGTATCTAGCTTTTATAAGAGCAACGCCTCCAATTTTGCTAATTCTTTTCTTTTATAGTTTGTTTCCGAGTTTGCTCAATCAATTTCTCAAAAGCATAGGAAGTGATGTTGATATCTTTAAACTCAATCCGATCTATTATGCTTTTATTATCTATAGTTTGATGACAACAGGTAGTTTATCAGAAATCTTACGTTCGGCTATTTTGACTGTGGATAAGGGACAATTAGAAGCTGCACAAGCGATTGGCTTAACCACTAGTCAGGCTTATGTGAGGATTGTTTTTCCACAGGCCTTGCGATCAGTTCTGCCCAATCTGGCTAATCTAGTCATAAATATTGTAAAAGGGACCTCTTTGGTTTTTGTGATGACCATTAAGGATATTACAGCTATTGCCCGTGTTGAAGCGTCTTATGGTTATCAGTACTTTGAATCCTATTTTGTGATCTTTTTACAGTACATTCTTATTTGCGGATTGATTCAATGGGGCTTTTCAATCTTAGAGAAACGCTATATTCGAAGAGAAAAGGGACAAGTAGTGCCCAGTACAGGTTTAGCATAGGAGGAGACAATGTTACAAGTAGAACATGTTGCAAAAAAATTTGGAGACAGACAAGTCCTAGAAGATGTGAATCTCAAGGTCAACCAAGGGGATGTGGTTGTAATCTTGGGGCCATCTGGATCAGGTAAAACGACTTTTCTCAGATGTCTCAATCATTTAGAAAAGGCCGATAGTGGCTCTTTGAAGCTTGCTGATAAAGAATACGATCTTGGCAAATTGACCAAAAAAGATATTTTAGAAATTCGCCAGAAGACTGCCTTTGTTTTTCAACATTATAATTTATTTGCTAATAAAACGGCCTTGGAAAATATTTTAGAGGGCCTGGTGATTGCTCGGAAAATTCCTAAGGAAGAAGCCATCAAACGTGCGGAAGCTGCCTTAGAAAAAGTTGGTTTACTAGCTTATAAAGATTACTATCCCTCTCAGCTTTCTGGAGGCCAGCAACAACGAATCGGCATTGCGCGTGCCATCGCTGTGAAACCAGAGGTCATTTTATTAGATGAGCCAACATCGGCCTTGGATCCAGAGTTGGTAGGGGATGTTTTAGATGTTTTAAAACAGTTAGCTAAAGAAGGAGTTACTATGGTAGTAGTGACTCATGAGATGGGTTTTGCTAGAGACGTGGCCAATCATGTTATTTTTATGGACGGTGGGAAAATTGTTGAAGAAAATGATGCCCATGAATTCTTTAGTCGTCCAAAAGAAGAACGAACCAAGCAATTTTTGGCACGAATACTCTCGGATGCGACCTATAGTGTAGAATATATGATTTGATAGTTAAGATTATCAGGGTAAAAATCAATCCCCCGAGCGTTAAGGCTTGGGGGATTGTTCTATAGGAGGGCTAGTTTAGTTCTCTTTTTTGTTTTTTAGCAAGAAACCGAGACCTAGGAGTGCAAGGAGGCTGATTCCTGCAAACAGGAGTTTGTTATCGTTTTTGGTTCCTGTATTTGGAAGTTCAGCTTGTTTAGCTGGAGTTGCAGGTATATTTTCCTTGTTAGAGTTATCTACCGATTCGTTTCGAACAGCTTCACTTACAGATGATGCTTGTACTTCTTGTGCTGGTTGTGAAACTTGTGAAGCTTGTGAATCAGTTGTAGCTTGGCTAGGTTTATTTTCCGCATCAGCTACTTTTGTATCTGGTTTTGCAGAATCAGGTTTAGCTTGTGGAGCTGGATCTGGATTTTGATGTTCAGGTTTGTTTGATCTGTTTGGAATATCGCTTGGACCGTGATCTTGACCTTGTTCTTGTTCTTGTTTAGAATTCGGAAGGTCAGATTTTGGATTATCTTCCATAGCTGGACGGCCTTGAGAGACTCGAAGAACAGTAGCTGTAAGGGCATTCAATTTCAAGCCTTTTTCAGTCCACTCAAGTCCTTTCGGGTTGGCAATTCCTACTGGTCCTGCTTGGTTTTCATCTGCCAAAACTTCAGCATTTCTGAGGTGGGCAAAGGCAGTTCCCAAATTAAATTCACGAGCTTTTTCGTCCGCATTGACAAAGACTGCGTAGATATCCCCATTTGGAGCAGTAATTTGGTAGCCGATCACTACATCTTCTTTTTCCACACCATTTTGACCTGGGACAGTGATGAGGTGGACACGGTCTTTGATATCTTGAAGACTCTTAAGTCGGAAGGCATCTGTAGATTGACGAAGGGCAATCAACCCTTTCATATAGTCACGACTCTTGACATTTTCAGGATATGCTTTTCTATCTGTAGCCTTAGTCCAGTCAAACTTGTTGACTGCATCGCTAGAATCGTAAGAGTCATGGATGAAGTAAGGATAGTCAAATGGATTACCGTCCTTATCACGCAACAAGTGAGATTTGTTTGGTTGTTTGTCCTCTGCTACTGGAGTCTTGTAGGCTGGGTCACGGAATTGTTTGGTGCGACCATATTCCTGACCAGAGTGGATAAATGGAGTTCCTTGAGCTGTTAAGACCATGAGGTTTCCAAGTCGTAAACGACGATGGATTTCAGCATAGTTCTCAGCCTTGCTTGGGTCTTTTTTGATAGACTGGGCAATGATATCAAAGAGGGTCAAGTTGTCATGGGCTGCGATGTATTGGATGACATCTCCAGGGCTGTCTGCTTCAAAGTTGGTTGGTTGAGCAATCAGATTTTTGAAGATAGTGTTGATATCACGTTTGCCACCTGTGATAAAAGCAGGTTGACCTTCATTTGGATAACCAGACTTGAGGTTGTTACGGATGTCATCTGAGAAGACAGCGACAGTATCGGTATGTTTCATCCAATCTTGGTCAGCAGCTTTAGTAGGCATATTTTCATCACCAGCATAGGTTCTCCAACCTTCACCCAGCATGATTAGGTTTGGATTGAGGGCGCGTGCAGCCTTGTAAGCTTCTTCGATAGAAGCGGCATCATGGTCTCCCATCATATCGAAACGGAAGCCATCAACTTTGTAGGTATCAACTAGATACTTGATAGAATCAACTAGGAGGCGTTTGGTCATATAGTGAGTTGTCCCCAAACGTCCACCACCAAAGCTAGTTCGAGGTGTTCCATCGGCATCCATAAAGTGATAGTAGTTTGGTTCCAAATCTTCAAAGATATCTACTTTGGCTGTATGGTTATAAACTACGTCCAGGATGGCTCCCATGCCACGTTTATGGATTTCGTTGATGAGGTTTTTGAATTCTGCGATTCGTTTTTCTGGATTCTTAGGATCGCTTGAGTACATACCAGTCAATGAGAAGTAGTTTTGAGGGTCATATCCCCAGTTGTAGTTGCTGTTGCTTGAAGCATAGTCAGATAAGCGTTCGTGGTTCTTCAACTCATTGACAAAGTAGTAAGACAAGACTGGAAGGAGCTGGATGTGGGTTACACCCAAGTTTTTGAGGTAGTCTAGTTTTTCGATAAAGGCTTCAAAAGTACCAAATGGCTTAGTCAAATCTTTTGCGATGGCAGGATCTGAAGTGAAGTCACGCACATGAGCTTCATAGATGACAGCATCTTCGCGCGATTTGAAGTTGCGAATCTTACCATAAGTCAAGTCTTGAGGTCCTAGTTTAGCTGGATCTACAAAGGCAGCTTTAGCCACTTTATGGGCATCGTCAATCTTAGCATCGTCACTATTCCAAGCAGCGAGGGATTTAGCGTAAGGATCGAGTGCAAGAACAGTTTTACCCTGACGCTCGATTTGGTATTGATAATAGTAGCCAGTGAAATCTGTGATGCCTAGTTTGTTTGTGCTATCTAGAGTTTGTTTCCAAGTTCCTCTTTCCCCTTTTTCAAGAGCGACAGTTCCAACTACTTTTTCAGGGTCATTCTTGTCGTAGACAACAACAGAAACCTTATCAGCACTTGGTGACCAGAGAGTTAAATCAACCTGTTTTCCTTCTTCTTTGAGTTCAGCTCCAAGTTTACCATCATAGCTGTAAGTCTCATCTTTCAGGCGCCAGCTTGTTTTGGTAGTGAATTTGTCAGAGTTGTAGCTAACGGTATAAGGATGTTTTGTGTCAGAGAAATCTCCGCTGTAGGTCACTTTCTTACCAGCCTCATCGATTGTAACATCAGTGATAGTTACTTTGTTTCCTAGATGATTAGTGATGTTGGAGTGTTTGAGGATATCTTCTTTTTTAGCACCGACAAGTGTTGAAAAACTACTTTCAATGCTAGAAGTTCCTACGTGTTGAGCTCCTGTCATGCGGATATCGTGCACATAGTAGGGGTTGGTGTAGATGGTTTCGTCATCATCTTTTAGGAAAATTTGGCTATGATTTTTCAAATCTGTGAACTTATAATCTTCTTTACGGATTTTCACATCGTCTCCTTGTTTCTTTCTGTCTAGTAATAAAAATCCAAGATCTTTAGCTGCATCTTTGAGTGGAATATCGATATAGCGACCATATTTGCCTGTAGCCGTAAAGTCTGTTCCGTTAGGCCATTCACCACTACTTGGATTTTTCACATCTCCCCAGTACCAGAGAGCTTTCTTGTCATAGTTGCCATCTGTACGGTAGTAGTTGACGCGAATAGTTCCTGCAGGTTGTGGCTCGTAAGAGAAAACCTTGTGATCTTGGTCTAGCCAAGCCTCATTCATCTTTGGTGCCAGTTTTTCTACCGATTTATCTCCGGTTAGATTTTTTCCGGCTGTATTATTGATGAGGAAGCTAATTTTTTTGGCTTGTTCTCCCTTTAATTTGACATCTAGGTAGTAGCCGTAGTCATCTTTTTTGGCATCCTTGAAGGACAAGGCTCCGTTAGGCCAGTTTTCAGAAGGTTTTTCAACATCGTCCCAAGTCCATAGTCCTTGACTATCCTTGTTTTCTTCAGGAAGTTTTTTGACGTGGATACGGAAGTAATTGTCTTCGATTGGCTCTTCTGCCTTAGTTTCAGTCGTAGTAGAAGTAGTTGGTTCGCTTGAACGATCTTGTCCGGTTTGTGGTGCTGAATCAGCAGGGCTTGCAGCAGGAGTGGTTGCCTCTGTTACAGGTTTTTCTTCTTTTTTCTCTAGGGAAGCGTTTGCATTTTCAAGTGAAGAAATATCACTTTCTTTCTTACTAGTGCTCGTTGCTGTATCAGTAAGAGGTTGGGCAAGGGCAGTAGTAGTTTCACTATTACTTGCGTTAGTGGTTGTAGTATTTTCCTTGGCTGAGATAGTTGGTGTAGCCATGGCAAGTAGGACAAAGCTTGCGCCGATAAGGACAGAACCAGTTCCATTTTTGAGGGAACGGATGCTGTAGACCATTTTTTTCTCAGTGTGAGATGGTGTTTTTCTCATAATGATTCTCCAATCAATAAATTTCTATATCAGTATAGCATGTAGTAAAACAATATGCAAGCGTTTTCTTAAAATTAAAATAAAAGAAAAATCGCAACAGGTTTTCTGTTACGACTAAGCTAGTCTTTCTTTATGAATTTGTGAACCCAAAAGGTGGAGGTGGTGAAATAGTTCTGCAGTAGAAAGATTCCGACTACAAATAATGGGTTTAGGACAGTTGGAAACAGGGAAGGTAGTGATAACAATATCGTGTGGAATTTGATTGAAGATTGAGGAAGAGATACTGGACTTTTCCCAAGAGTCAAACAGATAGAGATTGTTACCGTAGTGGGAAAGGGCGTCAATTAGGTTTTGTGCGTGCTCACTATCTAGATGACTAATGACCAAAACACGAATTTTGGGAAGTTTTTGAAGTAATTGGACTAAAATGCGTTGTCCTTGGATAGAAAAGGCATAAACTAGCTCTTGTAGTTTACTTGGGTGACTCTCTAGACCAATCTCAGCTAGATACGTCTGAAATTTACTTTTACTTACTTCAAATAGTTTTGGAAATTCTTTTTGGTAATTGGTTAAAAGCAAAGACTTTTGCTTTTCAAGAGATTTGTTGCTAAGTGGGTGGAGAAAATCAGATTGGGCAGTGTAGTGGAGGAGCCAAATCAATTCTTCGCGATTTGCAATCTGTAGGTGAAATTCTTTAGATAATTCTTCTAAAATTTGACTCAATAAACGATAGGATTTTTGAATCTGATGAATGTCTCCTATCGCTTCATTACAAGGTTTATTTGTGATTTGAGGCAACTTTACTGGGGTTGAAAATAGCTGTTCCAGTGCTTCTTTTGTAGGTTCAAAATGGAGTTTTTTAGCCAGTTTTTTGATATCTTGTTCGAACTGCGGAATTTGCATGAGAGAGCTGTAGTGTCTGGTTAAAAGGGGAGTAGGATTTTCAATAAAGTGTTTCCTTTTAAAACGCTCCATATTGATAGCTAGGGTATATTTGATTTGTCGTAGACTGCTGAGGTTGAGTGACACTTGTTGGGCCTTCAAAAATAACTGAATCAAATCAGTCAAATACTCTTCGGAAATAGAAGAGAAGGACCAATCAAGAAAGCTGTAACTTTGGCTAAAGTAGTCCAGATAAAAGGCGCGAATGTCTTCTTCTGCTCCCTCCAAGACTAAAGGAGAAAGTTGGATGCTGATGCCATAGTGTTGCGGGAGTTTAGTATTTAGATGTTGGATGATTTCCTGAACTCGTTCGTAACTAATCATAAGTTCCTGAGATATTTGGTCAAGAGATTGTTCCTCTTTGAAAAATAGACAGTTCAAAAAAGAATAAGTTGGAGATTGTTCAAAGATAGCAATCCTAGGGTCTAAGGAGTTTCGGACTTCAAACTGCAACTGAGTACCTTCTTTTGTTGAGCGAATAAGGAGGTTAGGAAATAATTGCTCAAGTTTAAAAAGGTGTTCTTGCAATTCTTTCACTGACAGATTCAGATTTTCTGACAAAGATGAATCTTGTATCCAATCCTGGTGTTTGGTTAGTTCTTCCAGTAACGTTAGCAAATTCTGTTCTGTTTCAGAAAGCAAAATATCCATAACAAACCTCCTTATATATTTATACATATATATTAAAAGAAAAAGTAAGTAAAGTCAAGAAAAACAGGCTAAGATAAAATAGGATAACTGTAATTTACTATATTCTTCGTAGATAATTGGGCTGAAAATGGACTTCGTAAATCAATAGTTGAATTTAATTTTTTATAGGAAAAGATTTTATCAAAAATTCGTTAATCCCCTTGAAAAATCTAGCTAAATAGGGTATAATGTAAGTAATCATTTGTCGTAGGTTTTGTCTGAAATATTGTCCAGACAAGGCTCACAGCAGTTAAATCTTCTGAAAAAGTCAGATTTAGCTGCTCTTTTTGTGCTTTTTTTCAGGATTTTGAGTACTTGTAACAAAGACTTAAAGATTCTGAAAATTCGTCAAGAGGACACGGTGATAGGGGTTTTACAACCATATGACGATTAGAAAGCCTGATTGACAAGGCTTGGAACTTATTTACAAAGGAGAATCATCTTGGCAGGACATGACGTTCAATACGGGAAACATCGTACCCGTCGTAGTTTTTCAAGAATCAAAGAAGTTCTTGACTTACCAAATTTGATTGAAATTCAAACTGACTCATTCAAAGCTTTCCTAGACCACGGTCTTAAGGAAGTGTTTGAAGATGTATTGCCAATTTCAAACTTCACAGACACAATGGAGTTGGAATTTGTTGGATATGAAATCAAGGAACCAAAATATACGCTAGAAGAAGCTCGTATCCACGATGCTAGCTACTCAGCACCAATTTTTGTAACCTTCCGCTTGATCAATAAAGAAACAGGCGAAATCAAGACCCAAGAAGTTTTCTTTGGTGATTTCCCAATCATGACAGAAATGGGTACTTTCATCATCAATGGTGGTGAACGTATCATCGTATCTCAGTTGGTCCGCTCACCAGGTGTTTACTTTAACGATAAAGTTGATAAAAACGGTAAAGTGGGCTACGGTTCAACTGTTATCCCTAACCGTGGAGCTTGGTTGGAACTTGAAAGCGACTCAAAAGACATCGCCTACACTCGTATCGACCGTACTCGTAAAATTCCATTTACAACCTTAGTGCGTGCCCTTGGGTTTTCAGGTGATGATGAAATCTTTGATATCTTTGGTGATAGTGAATTGGTTCGCAACACTGTTGAAAAAGATATCCACAAGAACCCAATGGATTCTCGTACAGACGAAGCCTTGAAAGAAATTTACGAACGCCTTCGTCCAGGTGAGCCTAAGACTGCTGAAAGCTCACGTAGCTTGCTTGTAGCTCGTTTCTTTGACCCACGTCGCTATGATTTGGCAGCAGTTGGTCGTTACAAGATCAATAAAAAACTCAATGTTAAAACACGCTTGCTCAACCAAACCATTGCAGAGCCATTGGTAGACCCTGAAACAGGAGAAATCTTGGTAGAAGCTGGAACAATCATGACTCGTAGCGTGATTGAAAGTATTGAAAGCTATTTGGATGGCGACTTGAACAAGATTGTTTACATTCCAAATGATGCAGCCGTTGTGACTGAGCCAGTTGTTCTTCAAAAATTCAAGGTTGTTGCACCAACTGACCCAGACCGTGTCGTAACAATTATTGGTAATGCTAATCCAGATGACAAGGTTCGTATCGTCACTCCTGCAGATATCCTTGCTGAGATGAGCTACTTCCTCAACTTGGCTGAAGGACTTGGCCGTGTTGATGATATCGACCACCTTGGGAACCGTCGTATCCGTGCGGTTGGTGAATTGCTTGCCAACCAAGTACGCCTTGGACTTTCTCGTATGGAACGTAATGTCCGTGAACGTATGTCTGTTCAAGATAACGAAGTCTTGACACCACAACAAATTATCAATATCCGTCCTGTAACAGCTGCGGTTAAAGAATTCTTTGGTTCATCACAGTTGTCACAGTTCATGGACCAACACAATCCGCTTTCTGAGTTGTCTCACAAACGCCGTTTGTCAGCCTTGGGGCCTGGTGGTTTGACACGTGACCGCGCTGGATATGAAGTACGTGACGTGCACTACACTCACTACGGTCGTATGTGTCCAATCGAGACACCTGAAGGACCTAACATCGGTTTGATCAATAACTTGTCATCTTACGGACACTTGAACAAGTATGGTTTTGTTCAAACACCATACCGTAAGGTTGACCGTGAAACAGGTGTTGTCACGAACGAAATCGTTTGGTTGACAGCCGATGAAGAAGATGAATATACTGTAGCACAGGCTAATTCTCGTCTGAATGAAGATGGAACATTTGCTGAAAAAGTTGTCATGGGACGTCACCAAGGGGTCAACCAAGAGTATCCAGCTAATGTTGTTGACTACATGGACGTTTCACCAAAACAGGTAGTTGCCGTTGCGACAGCATGTATTCCTTTCTTGGAAAACGATGACTCCAACCGTGCCCTCATGGGAGCCAACATGCAACGTCAGGCTGTGCCATTGATCAATCCTCAGGCACCTTACGTTGGTACTGGTATGGAATACCAAGCAGCCCACGATTCAGGAGCTGCTGTGATTGCTCAGTATGACGGTAAAGTTACCTATGCAGATGCTGACAAGGTAGAAGTTCGTCGTGAAGATGGTTCATTGGACGTTTACCACATCCAAAAATTCCGTCGTTCAAACTCAGGTACTGCTTACAACCAACGCACTCTCGTAAAAGTTGGCGATGTCGTTGAAAAAGGCGATTTTATCGCTGACGGACCTTCCATGGAAAATGGAGAAATGGCGCTTGGACAAAACCCAATCGTTGCCTACATGACTTGGGAAGGTTACAACTTCGAGGATGCTGTTATCATGAGCGAACGCTTGGTTAAAGACGATGTCTACACATCTGTTCACCTTGAAGAATACGAATCAGAAACACGCGATACAAAGCTTGGGCCTGAAGAAATCACTCGCGAAATTCCAAACGTTGGTGAAGATGCCCTTAAAGACCTTGACGAAATGGGTATTATCCGTATCGGTGCTGAGGTTAAAGAAGGTGATATCCTTGTAGGTAAAGTAACACCTAAGGGTGAGAAAGACCTTTCAGCTGAAGAACGTCTCTTGCACGCTATCTTCGGAGATAAATCTCGTGAAGTGCGTGATACTTCTCTTCGTGTACCACACGGTGCCGATGGTGTCGTTCGTGATGTTAAGATCTTTACACGTGCAAATGGAGATGAGTTGCAATCAGGTGTCAACATGCTGGTTCGCGTCTACATCGCTCAAAAACGTAAGATCAAGGTCGGAGATAAGATGGCCGGACGTCATGGAAATAAAGGGGTTGTCTCTCGTATCGTTCCTGTAGAAGACATGCCTTACCTTCCAGATGGAACTCCAGTCGATATCATGTTGAACCCACTTGGGGTGCCATCACGTATGAATATCGGTCAGGTTATGGAGCTTCACCTTGGTATGGCTGCTCGTACTCTTGGTATTCACATCGCAACACCAGTCTTTGACGGAGCAAGTTCTGAAGACCTTTGGTCAACTGTTAAAGAAGCAGGTATGGATAGCGATGCCAAAACGATCCTTTACGATGGACGTACAGGTGAACCATTTGATAACCGTGTTTCTGTCGGAGTCATGTACATGATCAAACTCCACCACATGGTTGACGATAAATTGCACGCGCGTTCAGTCGGACCATACTCAACCGTTACTCAACAACCACTCGGAGGTAAAGCTCAGTTTGGTGGCCAACGTTTTGGTGAGATGGAGGTTTGGGCTCTTGAAGCCTACGGTGCATCAAATGTCCTACAAGAAATCTTGACTTACAAGTCTGACGATATCAACGGACGTTTGAAAGCTTATGAAGCCATTACAAAAGGAAAACCAATTCCAAAACCAGGTGTTCCAGAATCATTCCGAGTTCTTGTCAAAGAATTGCAATCTCTTGGTCTTGATATGCGTGTCCTTGACGAAGATGACCAAGAAGTGGAACTTCGCGACTTGGATGAAGGAATGGACGAAGATGTCATCCACGTAGATGACCTTGAAAAAGCCCGCGAAAAAGCAGCCCAAGAGGCTAAAGCAGCCTTTGAAGCTGAAGAAGCTGAAAAAGCAACAAAAGCGGAAGCAACAGAAGAAGCTGCTGAACAAGAATAAGCAGTTCACTTAGAATAGAAAGGGAAGAAATAGTGGTTGATGTAAATCGTTTTAAAAGTATGCAAATCACCCTAGCTTCTCCAAGTAAAGTCCGTTCATGGTCTTATGGAGAAGTCAAAAAACCTGAAACAATCAATTACCGTACCTTGAAACCAGAACGTGAAGGACTCTTTGATGAAGTTATCTTTGGTCCTACAAAAGACTGGGAATGTGCTTGTGGTAAGTACAAACGCATTCGTTATAGAGGGATTGTTTGTGACCGCTGTGGGGTTGAAGTAACGCGTACGAAAGTTCGTCGTGAGCGTATGGGACATATCGAATTGAAAGCTCCTGTATCTCACATCTGGTACTTCAAGGGGATTCCAAGCCGTATGGGCTTGACCCTTGATATGAGCCCTCGTGCCCTCGAGGAAGTTATCTACTTTGCGGCTTATGTGGTGATTGATCCAAAGGATACACCACTTGAGCACAAGTCTATCATGACGGAGCGCGAATACCGTGAGCGCTTGCGTGAGTATGGTTATGGTTCATTCGTTGCCAAGATGGGTGCCGAAGCCATCCAAGACCTTTTGAAACAGGTAGATCTTGAAAAAGAAATTGTTGAACTCAAAGAAGAGTTGAAAACAGCTACTGGACAAAAACGTGTCAAAGCAATCCGTCGTTTGGATGTTTTGGATGCCTTTTATAAGTCTGGAAACAAACCTGAATGGATGATTCTTAACATCCTTCCGGTTATTCCACCAGATCTTCGTCCAATGTTGCAGTTGGATGGTGGCCGTTTTGCCTCATCTGACTTGAACGACCTTTACCGCCGTGTTATCAACCGTAACAACCGTTTGGCTCGTTTGCTTGAGTTGAATGCACCAGGTATCATCGTTCAAAATGAGAAGCGTATGCTTCAAGAAGCGGTTGACGCTTTGATTGACAATGGTCGTCGTGGTCGTCCAATCACAGGACCAGGTAGCCGTCCTCTTAAATCATTGAGCCACATGCTTAAAGGTAAACAAGGACGCTTCCGTCAAAACTTGCTCGGTAAACGTGTTGACTTCTCAGGACGTTCCGTTATCGCCGTTGGTCCAACTCTTAAGATGTACCAATGTGGTGTGCCACGTGAAATGGCGATCGAACTCTTTAAACCATTCGTGATGCGTGAAATCGTTGCCCGTGATATCGTGCAAAACGTCAAAGCGGCTAAACGCTTGGTGGAACGCGGAGATGAGCGTATCTGGGATATCCTTGAAGAAGTGATCAAAGAACACCCAGTGCTTTTGAACCGCGCACCGACCCTTCACCGTTTGGGTATCCAAGCCTTCGAGCCAGTCTTGATTGATGGTAAGGCCCTTCGCTTGCACCCACTTGTCTGTGAAGCCTACAATGCCGACTTTGACGGGGACCAAATGGCCATCCACGTACCGCTTTCAGAAGAAGCCCAAGCAGAAGCTCGTATCTTGATGCTCGCTGCTGAGCACATCTTGAACCCGAAAGATGGTAAACCAGTTGTTACTCCATCTCAGGACATGGTTTTGGGTAACTACTACTTGACCATGGAAGAAGCCGGTCGTGAAGGTGAAGGAATGGTCTTCAAGGACCGTGACGAAGCGGTTATGGCTTACCGTAATGGTTATGTTCACCTCCATTCACGTGTTGGTATTGCAACAGATAGCCTCAACAAACCATGGACAGAAGAGCAAAAACATAAGGTCTTGCTTACAACAGTTGGTAAAATTCTCTTCAATGACATCATGCCAGAGGGTCTACCATACTTGCAAGAACCAAACAATGCCAACTTGACAGAAGGCGTTCCAGCTAAATACTTCTTGCCACTTGGTGGAGATATCAAGGAAGCAATCAGTAAACTTGAACTTAACCCTCCATTCAAGAAGAAAAATCTTGGAAATATCATCGCTGAAATCTTCAAACGTTTCCGTACGACAGAAACTTCTGCCCTACTTGACCGTATGAAGAACCTCGGTTACCACCACTCAACTCTTGCAGGATTGACAGTGGGTATTGCCGATATCCCAGTCGTTGATGACAAGGCTGAAATCATTGAAGAATCACACAAACGTGTAGAACAAATCACCAAACAATTCCGTCGTGGTATGATCACAGACGACGAGCGTTACAATGCCGTTACAGCTGAATGGCGTGCTGCCCGTGAAAAACTAGAGAAACGCTTGATTGCCAACCAAGATCCTAAGAACCCAATCGTTATGATGATGGACTCTGGAGCCCGTGGTAACATCTCAAACTTCTCACAGCTTGCCGGTATGCGTGGTCTGATGGCTGCTCCGAACGGACGTATCATGGAATTGCCAATCCTTTCAAACTTCCGCGAAGGTTTGTCAGTACTCGAAATGTTCTTCTCAACTCACGGTGCGCGTAAAGGTATGACCGATACGGCCCTTAAGACAGCCGACTCAGGTTACTTGACTCGTCGTTTGGTTGACGTTGCCCAAGACGTTATCATCCGTGAGGACGACTGTGGAACAGACCGTGGTCTCTTGATTCGTTCTATCGCAGAAGGAAAAGAGATGATCGAGTCTCTTGAAGAACGTCTCAACGGTCGTTACACTAAGAAAACTGTTAAACATCCAGAAACTGGTGCAGTGATCATTGGTCCAAATGAGTTGATTACAGAAGACAAGGCGCGTGAAATTGTCAATGCTGGTGTGGAAGAAGTGACTATCCGCTCTGTATTTACATGTAACACTCGTCACGGTGTCTGCCGTCACTGTTACGGTATCAACTTGGCGACTGGTGATGCGGTTGAAGTTGGTGAAGCAGTTGGTACAATCGCTGCTCAATCTATCGGGGAACCTGGTACACAGCTTACAATGCGTACCTTCCACACGGGTGGGGTTGCCTCAAATACCGATATCACTCAGGGTCTTCCTCGTGTCCAAGAAATCTTTGAAGCCCGCAATCCTAAAGGGGAAGCGGTTATCACAGAGGTTAAAGGACAAGTTACTGCTATCGAAGAAGATGCATCAACTCGTACCAAGAAAGTCTTTGTTAAGGGTGAAACTGGCGAAGGTGAATATGTCGTTCCATTTACAGCTCGTATGCGTGTCGAAGTTGGGGACCAAGTAGCGCGTGGTGCTGCTCTTACAGAAGGTTCTATCCAACCAAAACGTCTCCTTGCAGTTCGTGATGTCTTGTCAGTTGAAACTTACCTTCTCGGTGAAGTACAAAAAGTTTACCGTAGCCAAGGGGTAGAAATCGGTGACAAACACATCGAGGTAATGGTTCGTCAAATGATCCGTAAAGTCCGTGTCATGGATCCAGGTGACACAGATCTTCTCATGGGTACCCTCATGGATATCAATGACTTTACAGATGCCAATAAAGATGTCCTTATCGCAGGTGGAGTTCCAGCGACTGGTCGTCCAGTCCTTATGGGAATTACCAAAGCCTCACTTGAAACAAACAGTTTCTTGTCAGCAGCTTCCTTCCAGGAAACAACTCGTGTCCTTACTGACGCGGCTATCCGTGGTAAGAAAGACCATCTCCTTGGACTCAAGGAAAATGTTATCATCGGTAAGATCATCCCAGCAGGTACTGGTATGGCTCGTTACCGCAACCTTGAACCACATGCTATCAACGAAGAAGAATACCTTAATCCTCCAGTAGAGGAAGAAGGAAATGAAGAAACAACAGAAGTAGTTGTGGATACTGCCGTTGAAACTGTGGAAGAAACAGTAGAATAAAAGCAGATGAGAGAGCCTTCGGGTTCTCTTTCTCTTTTCTGAAAACTTTCTCCATTTTTCCATGAAATGTGGTAAAATAAAAGAAAGAAGCTGACAAAGGAGACGGGTATGGAACAAACATTTTTTATCATTAAACCAGATGGTGTAAAAAGAGGACTAGTGGGTGAAGTGTTGAAACGTATCGAACAACGTGGATTTACAATCGAAAAATTGGAGTTGCGTTCACAGGTTTCAGAAGAGTTGATTGATCAGCACTATCAGGACTTGGTTGGTCAGAGTTTTTACCCACCGATTCGTGAATTCATGACTTCAGGACCGATTCTTGTGGGCATCATTTCTGGTCACAAAGTAATCGAAACTTGGCGGACCATGATGGGGGCAACTCGTCCAGAAGAAGCTTTACCAGGCACTATTCGAGGTGATTTTGCAAAAGCTGCTGGAGAAAACCAAGCTATTCAAAATATTGTACATGGTTCAGATTCAGAAGTGTCAGCTAAGCGAGAGATAGCACTTTGGTTTTAAGAGTGGATTGGCTCAATCAATTGGTTAAAAGCTTATTTGAATAGAAAGTATAGTCAATTAGTTTAAGACATGACGCATGATATCAAACTTTTTAGTTTTTGATATGGTGCGTTTTTTGATTAAGTGACTATTAGTTTGTCTCGCTCCGTTAGGTGCGAGACGGACTAATAGTCACATAAAAAAGAAAGGACTAACTTCGTCCTTTCTCATTCTTAGCTTTTCTTCAACCTACTACAGTAGATAAACATACTGAATAGCTACTGTCTTGACTCATTTAATTCTTAAAAATTGATAGAGTTGACAAATGGTAGAAAAAAGCTCTTTTTACTAAGTTAAGTATCAACTACAGTTACGATTAGCATTCGTTACTTAGCCCACTCACCATTATAGTTTACGTAGTAACCATCTACTGTGGTATTAACAGCTAGAGCACCTGAACCATAGGCATAATACCATTTACCATTGATTTGGAACCAGCCTGTCTTCATATCTCCATTACTTGCATTTAGGTAGTACCAAATTGAACCATCTTGATACCAACCAGTTGCCATTGCTCCTGATGAACGAAGGTAGTACCAACTGTTACCAACATAAGCCCAACCTGTCTTCATATCACCATTTTGAGCATCTAGATAATACCAAGTTGAACCATCTTTCACCCAACCAGTGGCCATTGCTCCTGAGGAACGGAGGTAGTACCACTTATTACCTAGATATTGCCAACCAGTTTGCATGATACCAGTTTCTGAATCTAGATAGTACCAAGCTGAACCATCATTTATCCAACCTGCACGTCTTTCACCACCAATATAGTTTTCTCCATTAATTTCCGTTTTAGCTAAATAATACCAATTAGACTGGTCATAAAGCCAACCTGTCTCTAAAGAATGATTTTGATTAAAGTAATAGTTCGTGTAAAAACTCTTCTCTTCTTTATCTTCCGGTTTTGTACGTTTTTCCCCATACTTTCTTCCAACACTGTCTTTAGTTTTAACCTCTAATGCTTTCCAACCAACAAACTCTTGTAGCACTCCATTTTTGTCAAAGTAGTACCATTCTGGCATTGGGGAACCTTCTAATCTTATGCCATTAGGGTAAGGACCAATTGTATATCCTTTAACTGGCATTGGAATGTATTGCCAACCAACAACCATTTCACCATTATAATCAAAATAATAGGTCTTGCCATCAATCACTCGCCAGTCCGTTTCTTTGATGTCACCCTTCTTGTAGTAGGTTCTACCATTTTCTTGGACAAATTGCCAACCTTCAGAATCATCTGCAAATACTGTATTGGTAGCTAGCAAACCAAAGAAAATTGCTGTTAGTCCAACTTGCATAGTTTTTTTCAAAAGTTTCATTTATATATACCTCCAATATTAAATCCACTCACCAGATGAAGCGAAATTATAAACTTTACCATCGATAGTTTGGCTACCTGTAACCATTGCTCCAGAGGAATTGAGATAATACCAGTTTCCTCCTACTTTTATCCAACCAGTCTTCATATCTCCATTAGTAGGATCTAGATAGTACCACGTTGAACCATCTTTATACCAACCAGTCTTCATATCACCATTGGTCTTATCTAAATAATACCATCTTCCTCGTACATATTTCCAACCTGTGGACATTGAACCAGAGGTTTCAAGATAATACCATTTGCCATTTATACTTTGCCAACCTGTTTGTTTCGTACTATTCTTATAGTAATACCACGTACCACTAATCAATTTCCAACCATCAATAGAATGTCCCTCAAGGATGGAATAAATAAAGGATAGGTTTTGTTCATTTAATTTTACTGCCAAATTAACAATATCTGATCCTCTTGATTCATTTCCTATGTGTACACCTACGACACGATGTGAAGCATCATAGACAGCAGCACCACTAGCGCCACCATATGTATCTACATTATAATATAAGAAATCTCCTGTATCACGTATTACGTTTCTAGTATCTGTATACATCTGTACAGCTTCAGAGAGCGCTGAATAACCTGTAACAGTTACATTCAAACCAGAAAGATTTGTAGATAAAGATGAGAGACCAAGTGTCCCTGTTTTAGTCCCAATAGGCTCTTCTAAAACTAATAACGCTAAATCATTCTTTGAATGCGTACTTGGATTGTCTGACACATAATTTTTTAGATAGTAATATTTCTTTACTTTTACTGTACCAAATGGAGCATTATTGGGTGTGGCAGCAGGAGTAACATATAATTCTTCAGCATCTTTTCCAAACTCATGTTTATAGATATTATGAGCTGCAGTAATAAGAATATTGTCCTTTATAAAATTAGCACTCCCCCTATAAGTTTTGTTTTTACCATTTTCTACACCATGAAATACAGACTCTACATAGACTGATGTAGAATAAGGATATTGTAAAGTATTCTCAATAGAAACTAAGTCATTACTCCCAATAATTGCTTCCGGCTGACTTGTAAAAAATTGACCGTAAGTCGGTGAAATATCTGGAAGGGAAAAATTATTACTTCCTGGACTCTCTTGTAAAGTTTCACTTACCTCATATTCTTCACCTGTATTAGAAATAACAGTCAAAGCAGATACTGTAGATAGCTGACTAGCCAATAAAATACTAGCAATAATTGAAATACCGAATTTGCGATAAAATGTTTTCTTCATTTTTATAATTCATTCCTTTCGTTTCACTCAAGGCACAACACAGAATGAAAAAGTGTTGTGCTCTTTATTTTGTTTTATAATAATAGTGAGAAAGCCTATCACTACTATAAATCACGGGGAGGTGAATAAGTGAGTGGTATAGCCACTACCTCGCATTTTTATAGGTGTCATTCTTTCCATCAAGCACAAGAACTGTGACTAGGAGCACGTAAACTTATAATTGAATAAGCGACTCGTTTGTGAAAGGAAAGGATAGTCAAGGGATAGGCAGATTCAAATTTGGTGAAGGGAGACCCCTCGTGTTAAAAATTATTTATCCTATTAGGATACCCAAAATTTGGAGAGATAAGCAATCAACTAATTTTTATTTTTTTCAAACTTGCCCCTACAATTTTTAATGAATAATAAAAGCGAATATACTAGAGACTAATTCTATTCCATTATTCTTTAATCTGCCTTTCCAACATCAAGTCCATTCGATTTTTTTTGTGATTGTACTCGAACTTCCAATTGTCTATTCTTCTGAACAAACTGTTGATAGGGAATTGTATTACCAAATGCAAGAACACTTAGTAATACAAATATAACTATTTTTTTAATTCCACGATTTCTCCTCATCTTATATTATGAACCTCCTTTCTTTCTGCTTAATTCTAACACACATATGAAAATCAGTCAAGTTTTTATGTATATTTTGACTTTTTTTCCAGTTTATTACCATAAAGAATTATTTATTCCTTTAACTTGCTATTTTGAACTAAAAATTTTATAATGAAATTAAGCAAATAGGAAGGTTTATTATCTTTAATGAATACACTCGCAGAGAAATTCAGATTGAAAAGAAAAGAGTTGAGACTCTCCCAACAAACTCTTGCAGAAGGAATTTGTGAACAAAGCCAGATTAGTAAAATTGAGAGAGGGCATTTCATTCCCTCCGCAGACCTTTTGTTCAAACTCTCACAACGACTCGAAGTGCCATTAGATTATTTTTTTAATGAACAAATTGAAATTAAATCTAACCTCTCTAATTTCAAGCAATTATCTGCTCGACTATTAGATGACAGAAATTATGACAATTTGGAATATATTTATAGAATAGAGATTGAACGAAGTACTTTTCTAACACTAGAAGACCGAACTTACCTTGAATGGATTAAAGCTATTATTGACTTCTATCAATATGACAGTAAGTATGAGGCAATTTCTTCATTGGAAAATATATTATTAAAGGTCTCTTCAAATACTCTGATTTATTTAAAGGCGTTGAATACTCTATCTAATTTCTATTCCTTAGTGGGTCGTGAACAAGAATATGAGGCAAACTACTCTCATTTGATGGAGTTATATCAGACAAAAAATTTTGAGCATCAAGAGTTTTTATTTGGCTACATCAGAGTTCGTTACAACTACGCTCACTACCTAGTGTCAAAGGAAAAATATAACGAAGCCATCCAAGAAGCTCTTGAGACGATTGAACTCTGTAAACAAAGACAGACAAGCTACCAACTGGCTCCTCTACTTATTCTTGTAGGAAATGCTGGAGCCAAATTTCTAGACAAAGAACAAGTCAAAAATTATTATATAGAAGCAAGAGAGTTATGTAAGATTTATAACAATCCTTTAATGTTGATGAAGATAGAAAACTATTTGAAGGAATTAGATACTGTTTAGTTAATCTTGACATTATAGTTTTTCTGAAACGTTAAATAACCTGTAAGGCTGATAGTGAAATGAATACTATCAGCCTTATTTCAAATTTATATTCTTTGAAAATCTCTTCAAACCACGTCAGCTCTATCTGCAACCTCAAAACAGTGTTTTGAGCAACCTGTGGCTAGCTTCCTAGTTTACTCTTTGATTTTTACTGAGTATTAGTCTCTGGTGTTTGTTTAGCGTCTAAAAGAGACATTTGAGAAGATTGGAAACAGTTCTCTCTTTTCTCCTAGTATAATGATTGGTAGGAAGGGAGAGAAAAGATGAAATCAATGAGAGTCTTATTTTTGTTAGCTTTAATTCAAATCAGTTTGAGTAGCTGTTTCCTATGGAAGGAATGCATCTTGTCCTTTAAACAAAGTACAGCTTTTTTCATCGGAAGTATGGTATTCGTTTCGGGAATCTGTGCTGGAGTAAATTATCTTTATACCCGTAAGCAAGAAGTTCATAGTGTCCTAGCCAGTAAGAAGTCAGTGAAGCTTTTTTACAGTATCTTGCTCTTAATTAATTTGTTAGGAGCTGTTCTTGTCTTGTCAGATAACTTGTTCATCAAAAATACGTTGCAGCAAGAATTAGTTGACTTTTTATTGCCATCCTTCTTTTTCCTATTTGGACTAGATTTGCTGATTTTTTTACCCTTGAAAAAATACATGCGCGATTTGCTTGCTATGCTAGACAGAAAAAAGACAGTGTTGGTGACTATTTTAGCAACACTTCTTTTCTTAAGAAATCCAATGACCATTGTCTCACTTCTGATGTATATTGGACTGGGTTTGTTTTTTGCAGCCTATCTTGTCCCAAATTCGGTTAAGAAGGAAGTTTCCTTTTATGGTCATATTTTCCGAGATCTTGTATTGGTCATTGCTACGCTCATTTTCTTTTAGAGAAAGCTTGTTTTTATGGATGTTATGATGGTAAGTTTAGCAGGAAAATAGACACAAAAGAAAAGTTTTTGGTATAATAAGAGTATGTACACAAAAAATGAAGAAGAGCTACAAGCCTTAGGGGAACGCTTGGGCCATCTATTAGAAAAGAATGATGTTTTAATCTTAACTGGAGAGCTGGGTGCAGGTAAAACGACCTTTACTAAGGGACTTGCTAAAGGTTTACAGATTTCTCAAATGATTAAAAGTCCAACCTACACTATCGTAAGAGAGTATGAAGGTCGTCTTCCGCTTTACCACCTAGATGTTTATCGTATAGAGGGGGATGCTGATTCTATCGACTTGGATGAGTTTCTCTTTGGTGGTGGAGTGACTGCTATTGAGTGGGGCAATCTCTTAGGAGATGCCTTGCCAGATACTTATTTAGAATTGGAAATTCTAAAAGAAAAAGACGGTCGCAGATTACATTTCCAAGCAAAGGGGTTGCGTGCAGAAAAACTCTTAGAGGAGCTTCAACATGGAGTATGAATTGCTCATTAGGGAAGCAGAGCCTAAAGATGCAGCTGAATTAGTGGCTTTTTTAAATCGTGTGAGTTTGGAGACAGATTTTACCAGCTTAGACGGAGATGGTATTCTCTTGACTAGTGAGGAGATGGAAATATTCCTCAACAAGCAAGCTAGTTCGGACAATCAGATAACCTTACTTGCATTCTTAAATGATAAAATTGCTGGTATTATAAATATTACAGCTGACCAGCGCAAGAGAGTCCGTCATATTGGAGATCTCTTCATTGTGATTGGAAAAAGATATTGGAATAATGGATTGGGAAGTTTGTTGCTAGAAGAAGCGATAGAGTGGGCACAAGCAAGTGGCATTCTGCGTCGTCTCCAGCTGACTGTCCAAACTCGTAATCAAGCAGCAGTTCATCTTTATCAAAAGCATGGCTTTGTAATTGAAGGTCGCCAAGAGCGTGGAGCATATATAGAAGAAGGGAAATTTATCGATGTTTACTTGATGGGTAAACTGATAGATTAGTAGAAATATGGTTAAAAAAATTATTGGAATGGTGCTAGCTTTTCTAGCTGTGACAGTTTTAGGTGTCGGTGTTTTTGCGTATACTATTTATCAGCAAGGCACACAAACCTTATCAAAGACCTATAAAAAAATCGGAGAAGAAACCAAGGTTATCGAAGCAACAGAGCCTTTGACCATTCTGTTAATGGGGGTTGATACTGGGAATGTAGAGCGTACAGATCAATGGGCTGGAAATAGTGATTCTATGATTCTCTTGACTGTCAATCCACATACTAAGAAGACCATGATGCTGAGTTTGGAGCGTGATATCCTGACTAAAATTCAACATAAGGATGGTAGTATTGAAGAAGCGAAGCTAAACGCTGCCTATGCTGGTGGTGGAGCAGAACTTGCTATAGAAACAATTCAAAAGATGATGAATATCCATATCGATCGCTACATTATGGTTAATATGCAAGGATTGCAACAATTGGTCGATGCAGTGGGAGGTATTACGGTCAATAATACACTAGGTTTCCCAATCTCTATCAGTGACCAAGAAGAATTTAACACCATTTCTATCGGTGTTGGAGAGCAGACAATAAATGGAGAAGAAGCGCTTGTTTATTCACGCATGCGTTATCAAGACCCAGAAGGAGACTATGGTCGTCAGAAGCGTCAGCGTGAAGTCATTCAAAAAGTTGTTGAAAAAGTTCTTAGTTTAAATAGTGTCAGTCACTATCAGTCTATCTTAAAAGCCCTAAGTACTAATATGCAGACTAATATCGATTTATCTGCGAAAAGTATTCCGAGCTTGTTGGGCTATAAAGATTCATTTAAAACCATTGAATCTCAACAATTGAAGGGTGAAGGAGAGATGTTGCAAGGTATTTCTTACCAGATTGTTACGAGAAACCACATGTTGGAAATGCAGAATCTTTTGAGACGTTCTTTGGGACAAGAAGAAGTCACTCAGCTTGAAACAAATGTTGTCTTATTTGAAGATTTATTTGGACGGGTGCCTGTTAGTGACGAAGATAATTAACTTTCTTACTATAAATAAAAAATCAATCGTGGGAAATTTCCTGCGATTTTTTCAAAAAAATACGAATAGATAGGTAGGAGGAAACATGAAAGCAGAAATTATTGCTGTTGGAACAGAGATTTTGACAGGACAGATTGTCAATACTAATGCTCAGTTTTTATCGGAAAAACTAGCAGAGATTGGGGTAGACGTATATTTTCAGATGGCTGTAGGAGATAATGAAGCTCGTCTCTTGTCTTTGCTTGAGATTGCCAGTCAACGTAGTAGTCTGGTGATTTTGACAGGTGGTTTGGGGCCAACTGAGGACGATTTGACCAAACAAACTCTGGCTAAATTTTTAGGGAAAGAATTAGTCTTCGATCCTCAGGCCCAGGAGAAGTTGGATGTCTTTTTTGCCCAGAGACCAGACTATGCCCGAACACCGAATAACGAAAGACAAGCTCAAATTGTAGAAGGAGCGACTCCACTGCCAAACGAAACAGGACTGGCTGTGGGAGGAATATTGGAAGTCGATGGAGTGACCTACGTTGTTCTTCCAGGTCCACCAAGTGAATTGAAACCTATGGTCTTAAACCACCTTCTACCCAAGTTAATGACAGGAAGCAAGCTATATTCTCGAGTTCTTCGTTTTTTTGGAATTGGCGAGAGCCAGCTGGTTACGATTTTGGCTGATTTAATTGATAATCAAACAGATCCGACCTTGGCCCCTTATGCTAAGACAGGAGAAGTCACTCTGCGTCTGTCAACAAAAGCTAGTAGTCAAGAAGAGGCGAATCAAGCGCTGGATATCTTGGAAAATCAAATCTTGAATTGCCAAACTTTTGAAGGCCTTTCTTTACGAGAACTTTGTTATGGTTATGGGGAAGAGACTAGTTTAGCCAGTATTGTGGTAGAAAAGCTGAAAAAGCAAGGGAAAACCATCACGGCTGCTGAGAGTTTGACGGCAGGGCTTTTCCAAGCTACTGTGGCGGATTTTTCGGGTGCTTCAAGTATATTTAAGGGTGGTTTTGTAACCTATAGCCTGGAGGAAAAATCAAAAATGTTGGATATTCCTGTCAAGGATTTGGAAAAGCACGGTGTGGTGTCTGCATTTACAGCTCAGAAGATGGCTGAGCAGGCACGAAGCAAGACCCAGTCAGATTTTGGCCTTAGTTTGACTGGAGTGGCAGGACCAGATAGCCTCGAAGGACACCCAGCTGGAACAGTCTTCATAGGCTTGGCACAGGAGCAAGGAACTGAGGTTATCAAGGTTAATATTGGAGGTAGAAGTCGAGCAGATGTACGCCACATTGCGGTTATGCATGCCTTTAACCTAGTTCGCAAGGCTTTATTAAGTGACTAACTTTTGATATAATAGTAGATAGGTCTGAGGACCATTAGAATGTAGGAGAATAGAATGGCAAAAAAACCAAAAAAATTAGAAGAAATTTCAAAAAAATTCGGGGCTGAACGTGAAAAAGCCTTGAATGACGCTCTTAAATTGATTGAGAAAGACTTTGGTAAGGGTTCAATCATGCGTTTGGGTGAACGTGCAGAGCAAAAGGTGCAAGTGATGAGCTCAGGTTCCTTGGCTCTTGACATTGCTCTTGGTTCAGGTGGATATCCTAAGGGGCGTATCATCGAAATTTATGGGCCAGAGTCATCTGGTAAGACAACGGTTGCTCTTCATGCAGTTGCGCAAGCGCAAAAAGAAGGTGGGATTGCAGCCTTTATTGATGCGGAACATGCCCTCGATCCAGCTTATGCTGCGGCCCTTGGTGTCAACATTGACGAATTACTCTTGTCACAACCAGACTCAGGAGAGCAAGGTCTTGAGATTGCAGGAAAATTGATTGACTCAGGTGCTGTAGATCTTGTCGTGGTCGACTCAGTTGCTGCCCTTGTTCCTCGTGCAGAAATTGATGGAGATATCGGAGATAGCCACGTTGGTTTGCAGGCTCGTATGATGAGCCAGGCTATGCGTAAACTTGGTGCTTCTATCAATAAAACCAAAACAATTGCCATCTTTATCAATCAATTGCGTGAAAAAGTTGGGGTCATGTTTGGAAATCCAGAAACAACTCCTGGTGGACGTGCTCTGAAATTCTACGCATCAGTCCGTTTGGATGTTCGTGGAAGTACACAAATCAAGGGAACTGGTGACCAAAAAGATACCAATGTCGGTAAAGAAACTAAGATTAAGGTCGTGAAAAACAAGGTGGCTCCACCATTTAAGGAAGCCTTCGTTGAAATCATGTACGGAGAAGGGATCTCTAAGACAGGTGAGCTTTTGAAGATTGCAAGCGATTTGGATATCATCAAAAAAGCAGGAGCTTGGTACTCTTACAAGGATGAGAAAATCGGGCAAGGTTCTGAAAATGCTAAGAAATACTTGGCAGATCACCCAGAAATCTTTGATGAAATTGACCATCAAGTCCGTGTTCAATTTGGTTTGATTGATGGAGAAGAAGCTTCTGTAGAAGGTGTTGAAGTTAAAAAAGATGAAGCAGTTCAAGCAGATTCTGTGAATGAAGAAGTAACTCTTGACCTAGGCGACGAACTTGAAATCGAAATTGAAGAATAATACTCTTCGAAAATCAAATTCAAACCACGTCAGCGTCGCCTTACCGTACTCAAGTACAGCTTACGGCTAGCTTCCTAGTTTGCTTTTTGATTTTCATTGAGTATAAGCTATTAAAGTAGTGGAGCCAATCCGCTGCTTTTTAGTTGCCTAGTTCTGGTCTTCAGCTTGCGCATAGTTTGCTGTTTCTTGTCGCTCCTCTAGAAAGCTGATATAATAGCCTTATGAATAAAAAACGAACAGTGGACCTGATACATGGTCCGATTCTTCCCTCGCTTTTGAATTTTGCCTTCCCAATCTTGCTGTCTAATATTTTTCAACAGCTCTATAATACTGCTGATGTCTTGATTGTTGGGCGTTTTCTTGGTCAAGAATCCTTGGCTGCAGTAGGAGCGACAACAGCGATTTTTGACCTGATTATAGGTTTTACTCTTGGTGTTGGCAATGGCATGGGGATTGTCATTGCCCGTTATTATGGAGCTCGGAATTTCACTAAAATCAAGGAGGCAGTAGCAGCCACCTGGATTTTAGGCGCTCTTTTGAGTGTTGTAGTTATGCTGCTGGGCTTTCTTGGTTTGTATCCTCTCTTGCAATACCTAGATACTCCTGCAGAAATTCTTCCCCAGTCCTATCAATATATTTCTATGATTGTGACCTGTGTCGGTGTCAGCTTTGCCTATAATCTCTTTGCAGGTTTATTGCGGTCCATTGGGGACAGTCTGGCAGCGCTTGGTTTTCTGATTTTCTCTGCTCTGGTTAATGTGGTTCTGGATCTCTATTTCATTACGCAATTGCATCTGGGAGTTCAATCCGCGGGACTAGCTACCATTATTTCGCAAGGGTTATCAGCGGTTCTCTGCTTTTATTATATCCGTAAGAGTGTGCCTGAGCTACTCCCTCAGCTCAAGCATTTTAAATGGGACAAAAGCTTGTACGCTGATCTCTTGGAGCAAGGTTTGGCTATGGGCTTGATGAGTTCAATTGTATCTATCGGCAGTGTGATTTTACAGTCTTCTGTTAATACCTTTGGAGCCGTGATTATTAGTGCTCAAACAGCGGCTCGACGTATTATGGCTTTCGCCCTTCTTCCTATGACCGCTATTTCTGCCTCGATGACGACCTTTGCTTCTCAGAATCTAGGAGCTAAACGACCAGACCGCATTGTTCAAGGTCTTCGAATCGGTAGTCGTTTAAGTATATCCTGGGCAGTTTTTATTTGTATCTTCCTCTTTTTTGCCAGTCCAGCCTTGGTTTCCTTCTTGGCTAGTTCGACGGATGGTTACTTGATAGAAAATGGAAGTCTCTACCTGCAAATCAGTTCAGTCTTCTATCCTATTTTGAGCCTCTTGTTGATTTATCGCAATTGTTTGCAGGGCTTGGGGCAAAAAATCCTTCCTCTGGTTTCTAGCTTTATCGAATTAATCGGGAAAATCGCTTTTGTGGTCTTGATTATCCCTTGGGCAGGCTATAAGGGTGTTATCCTTTGTGAACCCCTTATATGGGTTGCCATGACCATTCAACTGTACTTCTCACTGTTTCGTCACCCCTTGATAAAAGAAGGCAAGGCTATCTTGGCAACAAAAGTGTCATCCTAGCTTGATTTACTGAATAAAATCTATTTCCTCTAGTGAAAATCGAAAAAACTTGTGTTATAATAAGAAAGATTAAAATGTGAAAAAAGGAGATTCCTAATGGGACGTAAATGGGCCAATATCGTAGCCAAGAAAACGGCTAAAGATGGAGCTAACTCTAAAGTATATGCAAAATTTGGTGTAGAAATCTATGTAGCAGCTAAAAAAGGTGATCCAGATCCAGAATCAAACTCAGCTTTGAAATTTGTTATCGACCGTGCCAAACAAGCCCAAGTGCCAAAACACGTTATCGATAAAGCTTTGGATAAGGCTAAAGGAAACACAGACGAAACCTTTACAGAAGGACGTTACGAAGGTTTTGGACCAAATGGTTCTATGTTGATTGTTGATACTTTGACTTCAAATGTTAACCGTACAGCGGCTAATGTCCGTGCAGCCTTTGGTAAGAACGGCGGAAACATGGGCGCTTCAGGTTCAGTTTCATACCTCTTTGACAACAAGGGAGTTATCGTATTTGCAGGTGAAGATGCGGACGCGGTCTTTGAGCAATTGCTAGAAGCAGATGTGGATGTGGATGATGTAGAAGCAGAAGAAGGGACAATCACAGTTTACACAGCTCCAACTGACCTTCATAAGGCTATCGTTGCCCTTCGTGAGTCAGGTATCGAAGAATTCCAAGTTACTGAATTGGAAATGATTCCTCAGTCAGAAGTGGAATTGTCAGGCGATGACCTTGAAACCTTTGAAAAACTTTACAGCGTTCTTGAGGACGACGAAGACGTACAAAAGATCTACACAAACGTAGATGGATTCTAATTTAACCTATAGAACATGATCCTAAGTGAAAAAATCACTTGGGATTTTTTGAATCAAGAAAATAGTTCTCTAGAAAACTTTTTTCTTGACATCCCTCCTCAAAGTGGTAAAATAGTTCTCATGGAAACTTATTTAGTTCCTAGGAGAACTAAATGTGATGGTTAGAAAGGAGTTAGTATGGATAAGCCGATGTTAGTCTTTAAGCGTTTTGGTCATCAGATTCACCTGATGGTGCAAAAGGAAGCCAAACGTTGTGGTATTGAATTTATGGGTGGGCCGCAAGGTCAGGTTGTGCGTTTTTTGGATAATCGTGAGAAAAACCAAGACATGGTCTTGATTAAAGATATCGAGCAGGAACTCAATATTACCAAGTCTGTTGCTAGTAATTTGGTCAAGCGTATGGTGCAAAATGGTTTGGTGGAATTGGAGGTGAATCCTAGCGATAAGCGGGCAAAATTTGTTCGTTTGACGGACAAAGCACGTTCTCAGATGCAACAGGTTAAGGCTTTTTTTGAACGAATAGACAAGCAGTTGATGGAAGACATTGATGAAGATGAATTACTGATTTTTGAGAAAGTTCTCGGTCAACTACAGGAAAATATCAAGGGAATAGGAGGAGATAATGAAGAAATTAGCCAAACGAATTAGTGGAAAAGAATGGGGGATGATTTTACTAGCCATTCTCTTTACCTGCTTTTCGGTTTATCTAGAGTTGGAAGTGCCGACCTATATCTCTAAAATCACTGATTTACTAGGAACTCAGGGAACCAACTTGGATGAGTTATGGCAGCCGGCAAGCATGATGGTGGGAATGTCCTTTCTAGCCTTCTTATCCGCAGTTGCAGTTGGTTTTTTTGCATCCCGAGTGGCGGCTTCTTATACTAGTAGGCTGAGAAGTGATATTTTTAACCGAGTTTTGGATTACTCGCAGATAGAGATTAAGAAATTTTCTATTCCTAGTCTCTTGACGCGTACCACCAATGACATTACTCAAGTTCAAATGTTGATTACCATGGGCTTGCAAGTGGTAACGCGTGGTCCGATTATGGCTATCTGGGCTATCGGGAAGATTTTAGGACATTCAGAATACTGGCTCTGGGCCGTACTTGTGGCGGTGATTGTCAACGTTTTGATGACGACAGTTTTGATGACGCTAGCCTTTCCAAAACAGTCCTTGATTCAGGGGCTGACTGATAAACTAAACAGTATCACTCGTGAGAGTTTAACAGGTATTCGTGTCGTTCGCGCCTACAATGCTGAAGAATACCAAAATGCAAAATTTGCAGCAGCAAATGATGAATTGACACGCTTGAATTTGTTTGTCAACCGTCTTATGGCTATTTTGAACCCTATCATGATGGGGATTTCAAGTGGTTTGAGTGTGGCGATTTACTGGATTGGGGCCTATGTGATTAACGATGCTGCTCCGATAGCACGTCTGCCTCTCTTTAGTGACATGATTGTTTTCATGTCTTATGCCATGCAGGTTGTCATGGGCTTCCTTCTCATGGGAGCACTCTTCATCGTTCTTCCCCGAACTATGGTATCTGCCAAGCGGATTAATCAAGTTTTAGATTTGCATTCTTCTATCCAAAATCTTGCTCAAGTGCAGCTGGCTGATGAAAACCTCAAAGGTCAGGTCGAATTTAAGGATGTGACCTTCCGCTATGCGGCAAATTCGGAGGCGGTTATCGAGCATGTTAGCTTTAAAGCAGAAGTGGGTCAAACAGTGGCCTTTATTGGGTCAACAGGTTCTGGTAAATCAACTCTGGTCAATCTTATTCCACGATTCTACGATGTGTCAGCAGGAGAGATTCTTGTAGACGGTGTCAATGTTCAAGACTATGATCTGGAAGAGTTGCGCAACAAGGTCGGCTATATTCCACAAAAAGCTGTTCTCTTTTCAGGTGATGTCAAGGGCAATCTAGACTTTGGACACAGTCAAGAAACACCGCTTGGTGAGGAGGCTATGTGGCGAGCCTTAGAATTGGCCCAGTCTAAGAACTTTATCGAAGAAAAGGAAGCAGGCTTAGCGTCAGAAGTGGCCCAAGGAGGAACCAACTTCTCAGGTGGTCAAAGACAGCGTCTGGCCATTGCGCGTGCCTTAGCTCGGAAGCCAGAAATCCTCATCTTTGATGACTCCTTCTCAGCCTTGGACTACAAGACAGACCGTGTCCTACGCCAAGAGCTAGCAGAGAAAACCAAGTCTATGACCAAGCTTATCGTTGCACAGCGTATTTCAACGATTATGGATGCAGATTTGATTTTGGTCTTGGATCAAGGAAAAGTCGTGGGGCAAGGCACCCACAAGGAACTTCTAGCTAATAACGAAGTTTACCAAGAAATTGCCTATTCACAACTATCGAAGGAGGAATTGGAACATGGAAAATAAGAAAATGTCTCTTTGGAAACAGAGTAAACCCTATCTTGCAGGCCTCCAGTTTGCCCTTCTGATAGCCTTTCTAGCAACAATCGTATCCAATATCATTACTGTATATGGTCCAACCCGTATTAAGGAAATGACTAATATTATTGCCAGTGGTCTAGAAACAAGTGTGGATGTCGCGGCGGTTGCAGCAATTGGTGGTTTTTTGGCCGTGATTTATGTGATCGGACTTCTATCAAATTATTTACAGGCATTTCTGTTTACAACAGCTATTCAACGTTTTTCAGAGCGTTTGAGAAGAGCTATTGCAGAGAAAATCAATAGCCTACCATTGGGATATTTTGATGGACATTCTCAAGGAGATACCTTGTCTCGTGTAACTAATGACGTTGACACTGCAGCCCAGTCCCTTAATCAAAGTCTGGGAACAGTTCTTTCATCCACTTTATTGGTCGTGGCAGTCTTGGTAACCATGTTTGGGATGAACTGGATTTTAGCCTTGGTGACGGTTGTTTCAACTCTTATCGGTTTTGCTTTCGTGTCTGTTTTTATGGGCAAATCCCAGGGCTTTTTTAAGAGTCAGCAACAAGATTTGGCAGCTGTCAATGGCTATGTGGAGGAAATGTACTCTGGCCATAATGTGGTGACCAGTTACAATGCTATCGAGAGCACGAAAGAAGAATTTGCAACATTAAATCATCGTCTGTATGATAGCATCTGGAAATCTCAATTTATTTCAGGGATTATGATGCCGATTATGATGTTTATTGGGAACTTTAGCTATGCCTTGGTGATTATCGTTGGTGCAGCCTTGGCCTTAAATGGGCACATCAGTATTGGGATTATCGTTGCCTTTATGGCCTACGTTCGTATCTTTTCTCAGCCTCTTTCACAAATTGCCCAAGGGATTACTAGTCTTCAGCAGGCTAGTGCAGCCATGGGACGCGTCTTCGAATTTCTAGCTGAAGAGGAAATGGAAGATGAATCCCATAAAGAAAGACAATTGAGCGATATGAAAGGTCAAGTGGTCTTTGATCGTGTTTCCTTTGGTTACACACCAGAGCGAACCATTATTCATGACTTTTCTGCGACCGCTCATGCAGGTCAAAAGGTTGCCATTGTCGGACCGACCGGAGCTGGTAAGACAACCATTGTCAATCTTTTGATGAAGTTCTATGAGATTGATAAGGGAAGTATCCGCATCGATGGTGTGGATACCAAAGAGATGAAGCGTTCGGAAGTACACGATGCCTTTTCAATGGTCTTGCAGGATACTTGGCTCTTTGAAGGAACCATTCGCGACAATCTTATCTATAACCAAACAGGTATTAGTGATGAGCGCGTGATTGAAGCCAGCAAGGCTGTAGGGATTCACCACTTTATTATGACCCTACCAGATGGTTATGATACCGTCTTGGACGATACAGTAACCTTGTCTGTCGGACAAAAACAACTCTTGACCATTGCTCGTGCTTTGCTGAAAGATGCACCACTCCTAATCCTAGATGAGGCGACTTCTTCTGTTGATACCCGTACAGAGGAATTGATTCAGAAAGCCATGGATCGTTTGATGGAGGGCAGAACTTCCTTTGTCATCGCCCACCGCTTGTCAACCATTCGTAATGCTGATCTGATTCTGGTTATGAAGGATGGGAATATCATCGAGCAAGGAAATCATGATGAGCTAATGATGCAAGCTGGTTTTTACGCTGACCTCTACAACAGTCAGTTTACAGAAGACGAAGCAGAAGAATAAACCCAAAGAAGGCTTGACGGCCTTCTTTTTCTGCACTATACTAGAAGACAAGTGCTTCCCTATAAGCAAAATTTGAGTAAGTGATGAGAAAATATATGAAAAATTATCAAGAATGGTATGACCACATTGCTGGTAACATTAAAAATAAGCCCTTTCTTCTGAGCTTGTTAAGAACTTTCAATCGGTTCATGACGGTAGTTATGCCTATAGTTTATCTAACCTTGTTAGCAACTACCTATCTTCAACAAGAACTTGGGAAACAGGTCGGAATCTATTTGTTTATTCCAGCGTCAGGTTTTGTGATTTTGTCCTTTCTTCGTAAGAAAATCAATGCCCCTAGGCCTTATGAAGTTTGGGAAATTGTCCCGCTACTAGACAGAGATAGTCCTGGTCAGTCTATGCCCAGTCGTCATGTCTTTTCAGCAACCATTATCTCCATGGCTTGCTTGCATGCTAGTCTAACTATGGGGATGATTTGTTTGACATTATCAGCCTTCCTAGGTCTAGTAAGAGTCTTAGGGGGAGTGCATTATCCCAAGGATGTAGTGGTTGGCTATATTTGTGGTCTTGTGTGGGGTGTGCTTTTCTTTCTATTTTGACCTGTAAGTTAAGGTGATCCCACAACCACTTACGAGCCTAAAGTAACCACTTGCTTTTTTGCTCTTGTTTTCTTATTTTAGCTTTGATATAGTAGAGTCAGAAAGGAGATGGAATGAAGTTACGAATCGAAATTGATAGCAATTTAGAGGAAACTGAAATTGTCATCAAGGCAACGGCTTTGACAGATGAGATTGCGGAATTACAGCGACTCTTACAAGAGTCCAAGTCTCCTAGGTTGATTTTTTACAAGGGGACGGGTGAGTATTATCTGAACTTGTCGGAAATTCTCTTCTTTGAGACAGAAGGGAACAAGATTTATGCCCATACCCAGAAAGATGCCTACGAAGTTCGGCTTAAACTCTATGAGTTAGAAGCTATCCTTCCTCGCTATTTTAGTCGGGTATCCAAGTCAACGATCGTTAATATTCGGCAGGTTTACTCGGTGGACAAGTCCTTTTCAGGAACGGGCACCATTTCCTTTTATCAGACCCACAAGGAGGTTCATGTGTCACGGCATTACCAATCCCTCCTAAAAGAAAATCTAAGAAACATGAGGTAAGAACATGAAAAAGAAAGCATTTGGTATTGTGTTGCTGGTTTTAGCAACTTTGATATTATTGCAAGGAAATTTTGGAATCCCTTCTCTTGGAGGGCAAATTTGGCCCTTGATTGGTATTGCTTTTTTTGCCTACCAATCAGTTGGAGCTTTGTTGCGTCGCCACTTAACTTCAGCCTCTTTTACAGCTCTAGTAGCCCTCATGATTGCTAACCACTTTTATGATATTTTACCGATTCCAAATCAGTCGCTGTTCTGGGCTAGTATTTTAATCGTACTGGGTGTCAGCGCACTCACTCATTCTAACAGAACTTGGAATGGGAAAAAATGGTGGTATGATGGTGAAAAAACCATTTTTATAGACAAGGAAGTCGCTTTTGGGACAGGGACTTTCTACAAGCAAAATCAAGAATTGGTAGACGACCAAGTAGAAGTTGGTTTTGGCAATGCCAAGATATATTATGACAATGCAGAGATTTTAGGAGATAGCGCAACCCTGAAAGTAGAAGTTGGTTTTGGCAATGCAGTTATCTATGTTCCACAACATTGGAGAGTTGATTTAAAGGTAGAAACTTTCTGTGGCGTAGCCAAGGCAGATACTCCTTTAGCGCCAACCAGCAAAACCTTGATTATCCGTGGAGATGTGGCTTTTGGGAAATTAGGAGTTGTTTACGTTAAATAAAAAAATCTTCTAATTCCCTTGCAAAAATGAAGAAAGTGTGATAACATAGTACGGTATGTGGTGCTAGCACATCCGCTATATTAGATCTAATAGGAGGAAAACACAATGGCTAAAGTATGTTACTTTACAGGTCGTAAGACTGTATCAGGAAACAACCGTTCACACGCGATGAACCAAACAAAACGTGCCGTAAAACCAAACCTTCAAAAAGTTACTGTTCTTATCGATGGTAAACCTAAAAAAGTTTGGGCTTCAGCTCGTGCTTTGAAATCAGGTAAAGTTGAACGCGTTTAATAATAAAAGTAAGGAGACCTTAGGGTCTTTTTTCTTTTACTGTAGATATAAAATCATTTGAAAAATAGAGTAAATATCCGCTGATACAGTATTCTGCTTTTACACTTGGGCTGAAATATGATAAAATAGAGTATCAACTAGTTGAGGTAAAAAGGATGACTGTAAAAATTAATACAAAAGATGGTCAAATCGAACTAACAGATGAAGTGATTGCAACCGTCGTAGGTGGAGCAGCAACTGAGATTTTTGGTGTGGTCGGTATGGCTAGTAAAAATGCCCTCAAAGATAATTTCCAAGCCCTTCTAGGTAAGGAAAATTATTCCAAAGGTGTCGTCGTAAAGGCGGCCGAAGATGGCAGTATTGCAGTTGATGTATATACCGTGTTGAGCTACGGAACAAAGATTAGCGAAGTGTCAAAAAACATTCAAGAGCGTGTTCGTTTTAGTTTGGAAAACCAACTTGGAATTACTGCTCAGACTGTAAATGTCTACATTCAAAATATCAAAGTTGTAGGAGAATAACCGTGTCAAAAATTACTACTAGCTTATTTCAAGAAATGGTGCAGGCTGCATCAACTCGTTTGAATAAGCAAGCTGAATATGTCAATTCATTAAACGTCTTTCCAGTTCCAGATGGAGATACTGGAACAAATATGGGAATGACCATTGAAAATGGAGCCAAAGAAGTTGCAGACAAACCAGCTTCTACAGTTGGAGAGGTAGCGAGCATTCTTGCTAAAGGTCTTTTGATGGGAGCGCGTGGGAACTCAGGAGTGATTACGTCTCAGCTTTTCCGTGGATTTTCACAAGCCATCAAGGATAAAGACGAGTTAACAGGTCAAGACTTGGCCCTTGCCTTCCAATCAGGTGTAGAAGTTGCCTATAAGGCAGTGATGAAACCAGTTGAAGGAACGATTTTGACAGTTTCTCGTGGGGCTGCTATCGGTGCTAAGAAAAAAGCTGAGCAAACAGATGATGCTGTTGAAGTCATGCGCGCAGCCTTGGAAGGTGCTAAAACAGCTCTAGCTAAAACACCAGACATGCTTCCAGTATTGAAAGAAGTTGGCGTTGTGGACTCAGGTGGCCAAGGATTGGTCTTTATCTACGAAGGTTTCCTTTCAGCCCTTACTGGCGAATATATTGCATCTGAGGACTTTGTAGCGACTCCTGCCAACATGAGTGAAATGATCAATGCAGAGCACCACAAGTCTGTGGCTGGTCATGTGGCGACTGAGGACATTACCTTTGGTTACTGTACCGAAATCATGGTAGCTCTTAAGCAAGGTCCCACCTATGCTAAAGATTTTGACTACGACGAGTTCCGTAACTACTTGAATGAACTTGGGGATTCTCTCCTTGTTGTCAATGATGATGAAATTGTCAAAGTCCATGTCCATACAGAAGATCCAGGACTTGTTATGCAAGAAGGTCTCAAATATGGTAGCTTGGTCAAGGTAAAAGTTGACAATATGCGTAATCAACACGAAGCGCAGGTTGAAAAAGAAGCTGCCCAAGTTAACAGGCCTGCTGAAGAAAAAGAGTATGCTTTGATTGCTGTGGTGGCTGGTAAAGGTCTAGCAGATATCTTCCGTTCTCAAGGCGTGGATTATGTTATCGAAGGCGGTCAAACCATGAACCCTTCAACAGAAGACTTTATCAAGGCTGTTGAACAGGTCAACGCTCGTAACATCATCTTCCTGCCAAACAACAAAAACATCTTCATGGCAGCTCAATCTGCAGCAGAAGTTTTGGAGCAACCAGCAGTAGTGGTGGAAGCTCGCACTCTTCCTCAAGGTTTGACAAGTCTTCTTGCCTTTGATCCAAGCAAGTCCATCGAAGAAAACCAAGAGCGTATGACTGCTGCTCTTAGCGATGTCGTTAGCGGAAGCGTCACAACAGCTGTGCGTGATACAACAATCGATGGTTTAGAAATCCATGAAAACGATAATCTTGGTATGGTGGATGGGAAAATTCTCGTGTCAAACCCTGACATGCACCAAACCTTGACAGAAACCTTGAAACATATGTTGGATGAAGATAGTGAAATCGTAACCTTCTATATCGGTGAAGACGGAAGCGAAGAACTTGCCAATGAAATTGCCCAAGAAATCGCAGAAGAATTCGAAGATGTTGAAGTCGAGATTCACCAAGGCCAACAACCTGTTTACCCATACCTATTTAGTGTAGAATAAGATTAATAAAGGACTGAGAAATCAGTTCTTTTTTCTTTTTTAGTAAATGAAATCGGTATCTTTTTTATAAAAACAAAAATAACATTCATAAATAAACGTTAAAATAGAAAATTCAGAAAATTTCTTCTTTTGTCTTGAAAAATTTTGAAAAAGTGGTATGATAGTAACAAGTTATTTTTAAGAGGAAAGAAAGGGGAACAATGGAGAAAATCAGTTTAGAATCTCCTAAGACGGGGTCTGACCTAGTTTTGGAAACACTTCGTGATTTAGGAATTGATACCATCTTTGGTTATCCTGGTGGTGCGGTCTTGCCTTTTTATGATGCGATATATAATTTTAAAGGCATTCGCCACATTCTAGGGCGCCATGAGCAAGGTTGTCTGCATGAAGCTGAAGGTTATGCCAAATCAACTGGAAAGTTGGGTGTTGCCGTCGTCACTAGCGGACCGGGAGCAACAAATGCCATTACAGGGATTGCAGATGCCATGAGCGATAGCGTTCCCCTTTTGGTCTTTACAGGACAGGTTGCGCGAGCAGGGATTGGGAAAGATGCCTTTCAGGAGGCAGACATCGTGGGAATTACCATGCCAATCACTAAGTACAATTACCAAGTTCGTGAGACAGCTGATATCCCTCGAATCATTAAGGAAGCTGTCCATATCGCAACTACAGGACGTCCAGGGCCAGTTGTCATTGACCTACCTAAAGACGTATCTGCTTTAGAAACGGACTTCATCTATTCACCAGAAGTGAACCTACCAAGCTATCAGCCAACTCTTGAGCCAAATGATATGCAAATCAAGAAAATCTTGAAGCAATTATCCAAGGCTAAAAAGCCAGTCTTGTTAGCTGGTGGTGGAATTAGTTATGCTGAAGCTGCTGCGGAATTAAATGAATTTGCAGAACGTTACCAAATTCCAGTGGTAACCAGTCTTTTGGGGCAAGGTACGATTGCAACGAGTCATCCACTCTTCCTTGGAATGGGAGGCATGCACGGGTCATTCGCAGCTAATATTGCCATGACGGAAGCGGACTTTATGATTAGTATTGGTTGTCGTTTCGATGACCGCTTGACGGGGAATCCTAAGACTTTCGCTAAGAATGCTAAGGTTGCTCACATTGATATTGACCCAGCCGAGATTGGCAAGATTATCAGTGCAGATATTCCTGTAGTTGGAGATGCGAAAAAAGCCTTGCAAATGTTGCTGGCCGAACCAACAGTTCATAACAATACTGAGAAATGGATTGAAAAAGTCACTAAAGACAAGAACCGTGTTCGTTCTTATGACAAGAAAGAGCGTGTGGTTCAACCGCAAGCCGTTATTGAACGAATTGGTGAATTGACGAATGGAGATGCCATTGTGGTAACAGACGTTGGTCAACACCAAATGTGGACAGCCCAGTATTATCCCTACCAAAATGAACGTCAGTTAGTGACTTCAGGTGGTTTGGGAACCATGGGATTTGGAATTCCAGCAGCAATTGGAGCTAAAATTGCTAACCCAGATAAGGAAGTAGTCTTGTTTGTTGGAGATGGCGGTTTCCAAATGACTAACCAGGAATTGGCTATTTTAAACATTTACAAGGTGCCAATCAAGGTGGTTATGCTGAACAACCACTCACTTGGAATGGTTCGCCAATGGCAGGAATCCTTCTATGAAGGTAGAACATCTGAGTCAGTCTTTGATACCCTTCCTGATTTCCAATTGATGGCACAAGCTTATGGCATTAAAAACTATAAGTTTGACAATCCTGAGACCTTGGCTCAAGACCTTGAAGTGATCACTGAGAATGTTCCTATGCTAATCGAGGTAGATATTTCTCGTAAGGAACAGGTGTTACCAATGGTACCAGCTGGTAAGAGTAATCATGAGATGTTGGGGGTGAAGTTCCATGCGTAGAATGTTAACAGCAAAACTACAGAATCGATCAGGAGTCCTCAATCGCTTTACCGGTGTCCTGTCTCGTCGTCAGGTTAATATCGAAAGTATCTCTGTTGGAGCAACAGAAGATCCGAATGTATCGCGTATCACCATTATTATTGATGTTGCTTCACATGATGAGGTGGAGCAAATTATCAAACAGCTCAATCGTCAGATTGATGTGATTCGCATTCGTGATATTACAGACAAGCCTCATTTGGAGCGCGAGGTAATTTTGGTTAAGATGTCAGCGCCAGCTGAGAAGCGAGCTGAGATTCTAGCGATTATTCAACCTTTCCGTGCAACAGTTGTAGATGTAGCACCAAGCTCGATTACCATTCAGATGACAGGAAATGCTGAAAAGAGTGAAGCTCTGTTGCGAGTTATTCGACCATACGGTATTCGCAATATTGCTCGAACTGGTGCAACTGGATTTACCCGCGATTAATACTCTTCGAAAATCTCTTCAAATCACGTCAGCTTTGCCTTGCCGTACTCAAGTACAGCCTGCGGCTAGCTTCCTAATTTGCTCTTTGATTTTCATTGAGTATAAAAATATTTTAAATTTGTTAAACCAGCCTAAAAGGCAATAAATAATAGAAAAGAGAGAAAAACTATGGCAGTTCAAATGGAATATGAAAAAGATGTTAAAGTAGCAGCACTTGACGGTAAAAAAATCGCCGTTATCGGTTATGGTTCACAAGGACATGCGCATGCTCAAAACTTGCGTGACTCAGGTCGTGATGTCATCATCGGTGTACGTCCAGGTAAATCTTTTGACAAAGCAAAAGAAGATGGATTTGACACTTACACAGTAGCAGAAGCAACTAAATTGGCTGACGTTATCATGATTTTGGCACCAGACGAAATCCAACAAGAATTGTACGAAGCAGAAATCGCTCCAAACTTGGAAGCTGGAAATGCAGTTGGATTTGCCCATGGTTTCAACATTCACTTTGAATTTATCAAAGTTCCTGCAGATGTAGATGTCTTCATGTGTGCTCCTAAAGGACCAGGACACTTGGTACGTCGTACTTACGAAGAAGGATTTGGTGTTCCAGCTCTTTATGCAGTATACCAAGATGCAACAGGAAATGCTAAAAACATTGCTATGGACTGGTGTAAAGGTGTCGGAGCAGCACGTGTAGGTCTTCTTGAAACAACTTACAAAGAAGAAACTGAAGAAGATTTGTTTGGTGAACAAGCTGTACTTTGTGGTGGTTTGACTGCCCTTATCGAAGCAGGTTTCGAAGTCTTGACAGAAGCAGGTTACGCTCCAGAATTGGCTTACTTTGAAGTTCTTCACGAAATGAAATTGATCGTTGACTTGATCTACGAAGGTGGATTCAAGAAAATGCGTCAATCAATTTCAAACACTGCTGAGTACGGTGACTATGTATCAGGTCCACGTGTAATCACTGAGCAAGTTAAAGAAAACATGAAAGCTGTCTTGGCAGATATCCAAAATGGTAAATTTGCAAATGACTTTGTAAATGACTATAAAGCTGGACGTCCAAAATTGACTGCTTACCGTGAACAAGCAGCTAACCTTGAAATTGAAAAAGTTGGTGCAGAATTGCGTAAAGCAATGCCATTCGTTGGTAAAAACGACGATGATGCATTCAAAATCTATAACTAATTGATAGAAATTAAGGTGAAGGCGAGTTGGGGGACTAACTCGCTTTTATAATCAATTCATCTCTCTTTTTAAGAGGATGAATTGAGATAATACTCAATGAAAATCAAAGAGCAAACTAGGAAGCTAGCCGTAGGCTGTACTTGAGTACAGCAAGGTGAAGCTGACGTGGTTTGAATTTGATTTTCGAAGAGTATAAGTATGAAATAGTCTAGGAGAAAAAGATGTTAAGTTCAAAAGATATAATCAAGGCTCATAAGGTCTTGAATGGTGTGGTCGTTAATACACCGCTTGATTATGACCATTATTTATCGGAGAAGTACGATGCTAAGATTTATTTGAAAAAGGAAAATGCCCAACGTGTTCGTTCTTTTAAAATTCGTGGTGCCTATTATGCTATTTCTCAGCTCAGCAAGGAAGAGCGTGAGCGTGGGGTAGTCTGTGCCTCTGCGGGAAATCATGCGCAGGGAGTAGCCTATACTTGTAATGAAATGAAAATTCCTGCTACTATTTTTATGCCCATTACTACTCCGCAACAAAAAATTGGGCAGGTTCGCTTTTTTGGTGGGGATTTCGTGACCATTAAACTAGTTGGAGATACCTTTGATGCTTCTGCTAAAGCAGCTCAAGAATTTACAGCCTCTGAAAATCGTACCTTTATTGATCCTTTTGATGATGCTCATGTTCAAGCTGGTCAAGGGACAGTTGCTTATGAGATTTTAGAAGAAGCTCGAAAAGAATCGATTGATTTTGATGCTGTCTTGGTTCCTGTTGGTGGTGGTGGTCTCATTGCTGGGGTTTCTACCTATATCAAGGAAACAAGTCCAGAAATTGAAGTCATTGGGGTAGAGGCTAATGGAGCACGTTCCATGAAGGCTGCCTTTGAAGCTGGTGGTCCAGTCAAACTCAAAGAAATTGACAAATTTGCGGATGGGATTGCTGTACAAAAGGTAGGACAGTTGACCTATGAAGCAACTCGTCAACATGTTCAAACTTTGGTAGGTGTCGATGAGGGATTGATTTCTGAAACCTTGATTGACCTTTACTCTAAGCAAGGGATTGTAGCAGAGCCTGCTGGAGCAGCTAGTATCGCCTCTCTAGAGGTTTTAGCTGAATATATCAAGGGGAAAACCATTTGTTGTATCATTTCTGGAGGAAATAATGATATCAACCGTATGCCAGAAATGGAAGAGCGTGCCTTGATTTATGATGGGATTAAGCATTACTTTGTGGTCAATTTTCCACAGCGTCCAGGTGCTCTGCGTGAGTTTGTAAATGATATCCTGGGACCAAATGATGATATCACACGTTTTGAGTATATCAAACGAGCTAGCAAGGGGACAGGTCCAGTATTGATTGGGATTGCCTTGGCAGATAAGCATGATTATGCAGGATTGATTCGTCGAATGGAAGGTTTTGATCCAGCTTATATTAACTTAAATGGTAATGAAACGCTCTATAATATGCTTGTCTGAGAACTAATAAAAAAATATCATATTATTTGCACAACTGATGTATAGGTGTTATAATGAGGATGAAGAAAGGGGGCGATTCCTATGGACTTAGGAAATCTATCGTGCTATTTCTACTACAACTCACTATAACACCTATTATTTTTGATTCTGTTTATATTGAGGCGACAGCATTACTTACTATATATAAGGAAATTTTTTGAAATCCCCAATTGTATATATCCCTAATTTGAACTTTCACTAAATATAATAGGAATTAGAAAAAATAATCAATGTTTGTGAGATGGTTGCTAGGTGAGTCGGCTGAAAAAACTCGTGAGATAAACAATAGTGCTAGACATGAAACGGCAAGTGCTGCTGTTTTCAAATGACTAGCTGGGAAGCGGGTATGTAATCAGAAGGTGCAAGATTGGACAAAGTAAGTAGTACCGGTTGTGAAATAAATAAGATATAGATAAGGACAGGAAAGGAACCAAAGAAGGAGAAAGAAAACGGAATGGTTTAGAGATAGTGTGGAGTGAAAGACTATCTTTAGTGGACTTGTTGATTTAAAAGGAATATATAGAATGAAATAGTAAATCCTGTCTATCCTATTGAGAAACTGGCATTCAGTATACATGAATATTTTTACAAGTTTAAAGTTTAATAATACAATTATTCTTTAGGAGCTTACTAATGGGTTATAGTAAGCAAAAACCTATATATTATCGGCTTTAAAAAGGAAGTAAGAAGATTCTGAATCATTTATTTTATTGAATATATGTTTTTTTATTGACAAAAGACATAAAAACGTATAGAATAATATAACGTAAAGAAGAAAATAGGAGAAGAACATGGCTAAGTCAAACTTTGAAAAAGTAGAATCAGTTGTTGGCTGGGTTCGTGATAAGAAAATCACAGGCTACCGTATCTCTAAAGAAACGAATGCGCGTGAAATGTCTATCATTGCTCTAGCGCAGGGTCGTGCAAAAGTAAAAAATATTTCATTTGAAACAGCTCTAGGTTTAATTGATTTCTATGAAAAAAATCATGAAAAATTTGAAGATTAATCTTTGGATAATGGCGGATTCTTGAATAAGGTCTGCCTTTTCATTTTGATACTCAATGAAAATCAAAGAGCAAACTAGGAAGCTAGCCGTAGGCTGCTCAAAGCACTGCTTTGAGGTTGTAAATAAGACTGACAGAGTCAGTAACATATACCTACGGCAAGGCGAAGCTGACGTGGTTTGAAGAGATTTTCGAAGAGTATGAGGATAGCAAAAAGACTGCACGGTTGATGCAGCCTTTTCTTTTTATTTGAGATAGCGTTGAAGGAATTCTTTTGTACGGTCTTCTTTAGGATTGGTGAAGAGGTCTTCTGGTTTGCCTTCTTCAGCAATCACACCTTTATCCATAAAGATAACACGGTGAGAGACATCACGGGCGAATTCCATTTCGTGAGTTACAACAATCATGGTCAAGCCTTCTTGAGCCAGGTCCTGCATGATTTTGAGGACTTCTCCAACCATTTCTGGATCGAGAGCTGATGTTGGTTCATCAAAGAGAATGGCGTCCGGATTCATGGAGAGGGCACGAGCGATGGCCACACGTTGTTTTTGACCACCTGAGAGTTGTTTTGGTTTCGCTTGCCAGTAGCGTTCTCCCATGCCGACCTTTTCCAGGTTTTCTTTGGCAATCTTTTCAGCTTCTGTACGTTCGCGTTTAAGGACAGTCGTCTGAGCGACGATTGTGTTTTCAAGAACGTTGAGATTTTCAAAGAGGTTAAAAGATTGAAAAACCATCCCCAACTTTTCACGGTATTGCGTGAGGTCATAGCCTTTTTCGAGGACGTTTTGTCCATGATAAAGAATTTGTCCATCAGTTGGCGTTTCAAGGAGGTTAATGGAGCGTAGGAATGTTGATTTTCCGCTTCCAGAGCTTCCGATGATAGAGATGACCTCTCCCTTGTGGACAGTGAGTGAAATGTCTTTTAGCACTTCGTTTTGTCCATAGGATTTTTTGAGGTGTTTAATTTCAAGGATTGCTTGTGTCATTATTTCAAATCCTCCGTTTGCATTTGGTTAGCACCTGTAGTATAGGTATCCATGTCCATGCGGCGTTCGATGAAGCGTAGGATACGTGTTACGGTGAAGGTGAGGACAAAGTAAATCACTGCGATGATTGTAAATGTCTGGAAGTATTGATAGGTTTGCGTCGCCACGGTATTTCCTGAAAAATAAAGTTCGACAACAGAGATAACGTTCAATACAGATGTATCTTTGATATTGATGACAAATTCATTACCAGTTGCTGGCAGGATGTTACGGACTACCTGAGGTAGGACAATCTTACGCATGGTTTGGTTATGAGTCATACCAAGAGCAGTAGCGGCTTCAAATTGTCCCTTGTCAACTGCTAGGATACCACCACGGACGATTTCAGTCATGTAGGCACCAGTGTTGATTGAAACGATGAAGATAGCAGCTAGTGTGCGGTCAAGGTTGATACCGAAAGCTTGGGCAGTTCCATAGTAGATAACCATCGATTGAACGATCATTGGCGTACCACGGAAAATTTCAATGTAGACGTTGAGAATCCAGCCGACTAGTTTTTGTAGGCCGTAAATGACTTTGTTTTCAGAGAGAGGAGCAGTACGGAAAACACCAATGGCAAGGCCGATAATGAGACCTATGATGGTTCCGACGATAGAGATTAAAAGAGTGATACCAGCACCACGCAAGAGTTGTTGCCAGTTTTCAGAAAGAATTTTAGTGACTTGGCTAAAGAAACTACTGCTAGTCTCTTCAGTTGTTGTAGCTTCGGCAGGTTGTTCCTTGATCATACGATCCATCAAGGCAACTTGGTCGTCTTTTGAAATGGTTTCAATGCTGGCATTGATTTGGCTAATACGATTGTCATCTTTACGAAGTCCAATGGCGATAGCTGTATCTTCTTCTCCAGTTTTGAAACCTGGTTCTACTTGGACCATCTTGAACTTAGAGTTAGCGGCTTCGGCAGTCAGTGCTTCAGGGCGTTCAGAAACATAAGCATCAATGACACCAGCCTCAAGAGCTTGGCGCATTTGAGCGAAGTCTCCCATGGCTGTTTCTTTTTTAGCGCCTGAGATTTGACCAATCAAGTCGTAGAGGTAGACACCTTGTTGAGAAGTGATTTTCGCACCATTAAAGTCATCCAAAGATTTAGCATTTGCGTAGGCAGAATCTTTTTTGACTAGTAGGACAGGTTCGCTAGTGTAGTAACTGCTTGAAAAGGCAATTTCTTGTTTGCGTTCTGCAGTTGGACTCATACCTGCGATAATCATGTCAATCTTACCAGAAGTAAGGGCAGGGACTAGACCTTCCCACTTTGTTTTAACAACCAAAGGTTCTTTACCTAAGTCCTTAGCGATTTTCTTGGCGATTTGAACATCGTATCCGTTAGCATACTGGTTAGTCCCATCGATTTTGACAGCTCCATTGCTATCATCATCCTGAGTCCAGTTAAAGGGAGCATATGCTGCTTCCATCCCGATGCGTAAATATTCATCAGCTTGAGCAACATTGACAAGTCCCAGCATCAGCAAGAGACTTGTGAAAATAGATAAGTATATTTTTCTCATGATTTCTCCTATTTCTAATCTATTAAAAAATAACTGTCTCCTATTTTATCGAAAAAAACTCTATTTTTCAATATAGGTAAGCCCTTACTTGAGAAAAAATGATATAATGATAGCAAAGATAAAAAGGGGGCTTAGTTGATGAAAAAAACTTTTTTCTTACTGGTCTTAGGCTTGTTTTGCCTTCTGCCACTCTCTGTTTTTGCCATTGATTTCAAGATAAACTCTTACCAAGGGGATTTGTATATTCATGCAGACAATACGGCAGAATTTAGACAGAAGATAGTTTACCAGTTTGAGGAGGACTTTAAGGGCCAAATCGTGGGACTTGGACGTGCTGGCAAGATGCCTAGTGGATTTGACATTGATCCTCATCCAAAGGTTCAGGCTGCGAAAAACGGTGCTGAACTAGCAGACGTTACTAGCGAAGTGATAGAAGGAGCAGATGGTTATACTGTTAAAGTTTATAATCCAGGTCAAGAAGGCGACACAGTTGAAGTTGACCTTGTCTGGAACTTAAAGAATTTGCTTTTTCTATATGATGACATTGCTGAATTAAATTGGCAACCTTTAACAGATAGTTCAGGGGCTATTGGAAAGTTTGAATTTCATGTAAGGGGAGACAAGGGGGCTGAAAAACTCTTTTTCCATACAGGCAAACTTTTTAGAGAGGGAACGATTGAAAAGAGTAGCCTTGATTATACTATTCGTTTGGACAATCTTCCAGCTAAGCGTGGAGTTGAATTGCATGCCTACTGGCCTCGAACTGATTTTGCTAGCGCTAGGGATCAGGGATTGAAAGGAAATCGTTTAGAAGAATTTAATAAGGTAGAAGACTCGATTGTTAGAGAAAAAGATCAGAGTAAACAACTCGTTACTTGGGTGTTTCCTTCCATACTTTCTATCTCCTTGTTATTAAGTGTCTGTTTCTATTTTATTTATAGAAGAAAGACCACTCCTTCGGTCAAATATGCAAAAAATCATCGTCTCTATGAACCACCAATGGAATTAGAGCCTATGGTTTTATCAGAGGCTGTCTACTCTACCTCCTTGGAGGAAGTGAGTCCTCTAACAAAAGGAGCAGGTAAATTTACCTTTGATCAACTTATTCAAGCTACCTTGCTAGATGTGATAGACCGTGGAAATGTCTCTATCATTTCAGAAGGAGATGCAGTTGGTTTGAGGCTAGTAAAAGAAGATGGTTTGTCAAGCTTTGAGAAAGACTGTCTAAATCTGGCTTTTTCAGGCAAAAAAGAAGAAACTCTTTCCAATTTGTTTGCGGATTACAAGGTATCTGATAGTCTTTATCGTAGAGCAAAAGTCTCTGATGAAAAACGGATTCAAGCAAAGGGGCGTCAGCTCAAATCTTCTTTTGAAGAAGTATTGAATCAGATGCAAGAAGGAGTGAGAAATCGAGTTTCCTTCTGGGGATTCCCAGATTATTATCGTCCTTTAACTGGTGGGGAAAAGGCCTTGCAAGTGGGTATGGGGGTCTTGACTATCCTGCCCCTATTTATCGGATTTGGTTTGTTCTTGTACAGTTTGGATGTTTATGGCTATATTTACCTCCTCTTGCCAATACTTGGTTTTCTAGGTTTGGTTTTGGCTGTTTTCTATTATTGGAAGCTTCGACTAGATAATCGTGATGGTGTTCTGAATGAAGCAGGAGCAGAAGTCTACTATCTCTGGACCAGTTTTGAAAATATGTTGCGTGAGATTGCACGATTGGATCAGGCTGAACTGGAAAGTATTGTGGTCTGGAATCGCCTCTTGGTCTATGCGACCTTATTTGGCTATGCGGACAAGGTCAGCCATTTGATGAAGGTTCATCAGATTCAAGTGGAAAATCCAGATATCAATCTTTATGTAGCTTATGGCTGGCATAGTATGTTTTATCATTCAAGCGCGCAAATGAGCCATTATGCTAGTGTCGCAAATACAGCAAGTACCTACTCCGTATCTTCTGGAAGTGGAAGTTCTGGCGGTGGTTTCTCTGGAGGCGGAGGTGGCGGCAGTATCGGCGCCTTTTAAAGAGAGCTATCACTGGCTGAAAAAATATGCTATAATGGAAGATAGAAAAAAGGAGTAATCTATGTATCTTATTGAAATTTTAAAATCTATCTTCTTCGGGATTGTTGAAGGAATTACGGAATGGTTGCCGATTTCCAGTACAGGTCACTTGATTTTAGCAGAGGAATTTATCCAATACCAAAATCAAAATGAAGCCTTTATGTCCATGTTTAATGTCGTGATTCAGCTTGGTGCTATTTTAGCGGTTATGGTCATTTACTTTAATAAACTAAATCCTTTTAAACCAAGTAAAGACAAGCAGGAAGTTCGTAAGACTTGGAGACTGTGGTTGAAGGTCTTGATTGCTACTTTACCTTTACTTGGTGTCTTTAAGTTTGATGATTGGTTTGATACCCACTTCCATAATATGGTTTCTGTTGCTCTCATGTTGATTATCTACGGGATTGCCTTTATTTATTTGGAAAAGCGCAATAAAGCGCGTGCTATCGAACCAAGTGTAACAGAATTGGACAAGCTTCCTTATACGACAGCTTTCTATATTGGACTCTTCCAAGTTCTTGCTCTTTTACCAGGTACAAGCCGTTCTGGAGCAACGATTGTAGGTGGTTTGTTGAATGGAACTAGTCGTTCTGTTGTGACAGAATTTACCTTCTATCTTGGGATTCCTGTTATGTTTGGAGCCAGTGCCTTAAAGATTTTCAAATTTATAAAAGCAGGACAGCTCTTGAGTTTTGGGCAATTGTTCTTGCTCTTGGTTGCGATGGGAGTAGCTTTTGCAGTCAGCATGGTCGCTATTCGTTTCTTGACAAGCTATGTGAAAAAACACGACTTTACCCTTTTCGGTAAATACCGTATCGTACTTGGTAGTATCTTGCTACTTTACAGCTTTGTCCGTTTATTTGTATAAGAAAAACCTTGAAGGGGCAACTCTTCAAGGTTTTACACTCAATGAAAATCAAAGAGCAAACTAGGAAGCTAGCCAAAGGTTGCTCAAAACACTATTTTGAGGTTGCAGATAGAGCTGACGTGGTTTGAAGAGATTTTCGAAGAGTATTAAAATCCAGTCAGGGTAATCCCCAACAGGCGGACACCTCTTTCTTTCTCGCTTAACTCTTCATAGAGTTGCAGGGCTATTTGGCTTATCTGGCTAGCATCCTGTGTTTTTTGAGAAAGACTTTTTCGTTTAGTAAGAGTTGAAAAGTCCTCGTAGCGGATTTTCAGAATGACAATTTTTCCAGATTTTTCTTGTTGATTGAGATTGAGAGCGACTCGTTCTGATAGGAGAGTCAGCTCTTTTTTGATGTCTTCCTCGGCACGGAGAATCTTCCCGTAGGTTTTCTCCTTCCCGATTGATTTACGGATGCGATTGGATTTGACGGGGGAATTGTGAATACCACGAGCCTTTCGATAAAGATCATAGCCCAGTCTGCCAAAACGGTCTATTAGGGTCACTTCAGGAACTTTAAGTAGATCAGCGCCGGTAAAAACACCCATTTGATGAAGTCTTTCCACTGTCTTTTTTCCTACTCCATGAAACTTGGAAATATCCATTTGTTTTAGAAAGTCCTCAGCCTGGTCAGGTAGAATCACTGTCAGACCATGTGGTTTTTGATAATCACTAGCCATTTTAGCTAAGAATTTGTTGTAGGAAACGCCAGCAGAAGCAGTTAGATGGAGTTCTTGCCAGATATCCTCTTGAATGAGGCGAGCGATTTTGACTGCTGACTTGATACCGAGTTTATTTTCTGTTACATCCAAATAGGCTTCGTCAATGCTCATGGGTTCTATTAAATCTGTATAACGCTTAAAGATAGTTCGAATCTGGAGGCCAACAGATTTATATTTTTCATAATTCCCTGAGATAAAGACGGACTGGGGACAACGCTCATAGGCTTCCTTAGAGCTCATGGCTGAATGGACACCAAAAGCTCGTGCCTCATAGCTACAGGTAGAAACGACTCCCCGCCCACCTGTTTGCCGAGGGTCGCTTCCGATAATGACAGGTTTTCCTCTGAGTTTAGGATTATCCCTGATTTCCACGGCAGCAAAAAAGGCATCCATGTCAATATGGATGATTTTTCTTGACAAATCATTTAATAAAGGAAAAATCAACATGCCTAGCCCCCCTTTTTACAGCATATTTTCTTTTATTATACCCTTTTTTCTGAAAAAAGGAAAAAAGGGTATATTTTTTTCAAAAATATAATACAGTTTAGGATAAAACACAGACTGTTTTAGAAAAGAAAGTGTAAAAATAGGGATTTACCACTTGTTGAAAACGATTACTGTATGGTATACTTATCTCATGAATGTAACAGATGGCTGTTACTAGAAAGAAAAAAGAGGACATTAACATGGTTGTTAAGACAGTTGTTGAAGCACAAGATATTTTTGACAAAGCTTGGGAAGGCTTCAAAGGCGTAGATTGGAAAGAAAAAGCAAGTGTATCACGCTTTGTACAAGCTAACTACACACCTTACGATGGAGACGAAAGCTTCCTTGCAGGACCAACAGAACGTTCACTTCACATCAAAAAAATTGTAGAAGAAACGAAGGCACACTACGAAGAAACTCGTTTCCCAATGGACACTCGTCCAACATCTATCGCTGACATTCCAGCAGGATTTATCGACAAAGAAAATGAAGTTATCTTTGGTATCCAAAACGATGAACTCTTCAAATTGAACTTCATGCCAAAAGGTGGTATCCGTATGGCTGAAACTACTTTGAAAGAAAATGGATATGAACCAGATCCAGCTGTTCATGAAATCTTTACTAAATACGTAACAACAGTTAACGACGGTATCTTCCGTGCCTACACTTCAAACATTCGTCGCGCTCGTCACGCTCACACTGTAACTGGTCTTCCAGATGCATACTCACGCGGACGTATCATCGGTGTTTACGCACGTCTTGCTCTTTACGGTGCAGACTACTTGATGCAAGAAAAAGTAAACGACTGGAATGCAATCGAAGAAATCGATGAAGAAACAATCCGTCTTCGTGAAGAAATTAATCTTCAATACCAAGCATTGCAACAAGTTGTTCGCTTGGGTGACCTTTACGGAGTTGACGTTCGTAAACCAGCGATGAACGTTAAAGAAGCTATCCAATGGGTTAACATCGCCTTCATGTCTGTCTGCCGTGTTATCAACGGTGCTGCTACATCCCTAGGACGTGTACCAATCGTATTGGATATCTTTGCAGAACGTGACCTTGCTCGTGGTACATTTACTGAATCAGAAATCCAAGAATTCGTTGATGATTTCGTTATGAAACTTCGTACAGTTAAATTTGCTCGTACAAAAGCTTACGACCAATTGTACTCAGGTGACCCAACTTTCATCACAACTTCTATGGCTGGTATGGGTAACGACGGTCGTCACCGTGTTACTAAGATGGACTACCGTTTCTTGAACACACTTGACAACATCGGTAACTCTCCAGAACCAAACTTGACAGTTCTTTGGACTGATAAATTGCCATACAACTTCCGTCGCTACTGTATGCACATGAGCCACAAACACTCTTCTATCCAATACGAAGGTGTAACAACAATGGCTAAAGACGGATATGGTGAAATGAGCTGTATCTCATGCTGTGTGTCTCCACTTGACCCAGAAAATGAAGAACAACGCCACAACATCCAGTACTTCGGTGCGCGTGTAAACGTATTGAAAGCCCTTCTTACTGGTTTGAACGGTGGTTACGACGATGTTCACAAAGACTACAAAGTATTTGACATCGAACCAATCCGTGACGAAGTTCTTGAATTTGAATCAGTTAAAGCTAACTTTGAAAAATCTCTTGACTGGTTGACTGACACTTACGTAGACGCTTTGAACATCATCCACTACATGACTGATAAGTACAACTACGAAGCTGTTCAAATGGCCTTCTTGCCAACTAAACAACGTGCCAACATGGGATTCGGTATCTGTGGATTTGCCAACACTGTTGACACATTGTCAGCTATCAAATACGCTACAGTTAAACCAATCCGTGACGAAAATGGCTACATCTACGATTACGAAACAATCGGTGAATATCCACGTTGGGGTGAAGATGACCCACGTTCAAACGAATTGGCAGAATGGTTGATCGAAGCTTACACAACTCGTCTACGTAGCCACAAACTTTACAAAGACGCTGAAGCTACAGTATCACTTTTGACAATCACATCTAACGTTGCTTACTCTAAACAAACTGGTAACTCACCAGTCCACAAAGGTGTATACCTCAACGAAGATGGTTCTGTGAACTTGTCTAAACTTGAATTCTTCTCACCAGGTGCTAACCCATCTAACAAAGCTAAAGGTGGATGGTTGCAAAACTTGAACTCACTTTCTAGCCTTGACTTTAGTTATGCAGCTGATGGTATCTCATTGACTACACAAGTCTCACCTCGCGCTCTTGGTAAGACTCGTGACGAACAAGTTGATAACTTGGTAACAATTCTTGATGGTTACTTCGAAAACGGTGGACAACACGTTAACTTGAACGTTATGGACTTGAACGATGTTTACGAAAAGATCATGTCAGGTGAAGACGTTATCGTACGTATCTCTGGATACTGTGTAAACACTAAATACCTCACTCCAGAACAAAAAACTGAATTGACACAACGTGTCTTCCACGAAGTTCTTTCAATGGATGATGCCTTGGATGCATTGAGCTAATCAAGTTCTTGAATAATGAAATAAGGAACCCTCGGTCAGTCGACTGAGGGTTGTTTTTTGGGATCTTAAATTCCTTAAGTCAGGTACTGAAATGTCTGACCGAGATTCAAAGATACTTGTTGAGTTGCGGGAGGTATTTGATACTCAATGAAAATCAAAGAGCAAACTAGGAAGCTAGCCGCAGATTGCTCAAAGCACTGCTTTGAGGTTGTAGATAGAGCTGACGTGGTTTGAATTTTATTTTCGAAGAGTATGAAAATAAAAACACCACACTTTGTAAGACACAAGGTGTGGTTGTATTTTATCTCTTAGACCAAGTTCTCTTCATAAAGAGAAGTAGGATTGGGTAAATTTCCAAGCGACCTGCAATCATTGCAAAGGAGAGGAGGATTTTTGAGATAGGGCTAAATATGGAGAAACTAGATGTCGTTCCTAGAATAGGTCCTATATTATTGAAACAGCTAAAGACAGCACTGGTCACAACCAGAAAATCATTGCTATCTAGGCTGACAATAAAGATAAGGGATAGCAGAATCATAGAATAGATGACAAAGTACTTGAGAATCTTATGCTGGGTATCTTTGTCAATCACCGTTTTATTAACATGGAGGGTCAAAACACGGTGGGGTGATAGGATTGACAAAATTTGATTTTTAGCAATTTTTGAAAGGATGAGGCCTCGAATAACCTTGAGTCCACCTGCGGTTGAACCAGCAGAACCACCGATTCCCATGAGGAAGAGGAGGATAAACTGGGAGAAGAGGGGCCAATTGGTAATGTCTCCATATCCAAAACCAGTCGTCGTAATGATATTGGAAACTTGGAAGAAGGCCATTTCAAAGCTCTTGGAAAATCCTGGATAGAGATAGAGGGTATTGAGGCTAATCAAGCCTGTAGAAAGCAGTACAATGACCAAGTAAGCTCGAAGTTCTTCGTCACCAAAGAAGGCCTTGACGCGACGGAGCATGAGGTAGTAGTAGAGATTAAAATTTACCCCAAAAACCAAAACCCCGATACTAACCAGATAGGTAATCAGTGAGCTACCATAGTGGGCGATTCCATCGTTATAGACGGTAAATCCTCCGGTACCCGCTGTCCCCATAGCGATGACAAAACTATCAAATAGAGGCATACCGGCTAGATAGTAGATAATCACAAAAAGGGAAAAGAGGGCTAGATAAAGGAGGTAGAGAATCTGGGCAGTATTTTTGAGTTTGGATACAACCTTGCCAAAAACAGGGCCAGGAACCTCAGCCTTCATCACTTCTAGGTGGCTATTCTTGGCATTGTCCATAATAGCAAGTGCAAAAACAAGCACCCCCATCCCTCCAATCAAGTGGGTAAAACTGCGCCAGAAGAGGAGGGAACGACTGAGAACCGAAACGTCGTTCAGAATAGTTGCTCCAGTAGTTGTAAAGCCAGAACTGATTTCAAAAAAGGCATCGATAACGCTGGGAATTTGTCTAGCAAAGACAAAGGGGAGACCGCCAAAGAAAGACCAAAGGATCCAACAGAGGGCAACAATCAAGACTCCCTCCTTGGCATAAATCCGTTGATTTTTTGGTTTTTGTAAAATTCCTGAACCGCCTAGTAATACGAGAATTCCAATTGTTGTAAAGAGAGCTGTAAAGACTTGGCTCGATTCGTGGTAATAGACAGCGATAGCCACAGGAACCAAGAGGAGAACAGCTTCAATCAAAAGTAACTTTGAAAGGAGGTAACGAATCATACTTTTATTCATCTCTTACCTCGCGATCAAGTCATAAATCTTGGTGATGTTTGGCAACAAAGTTGTTACTAGGAGCTTGTCTCCAACTTCCAACATATCCTCCCCAGTTGGGAAAATAGTCTTGCCCTTTCGAATGATAGCTGCAATAAGAACCCCTTTTTTCAATTTCAGTTGAGAAAGAGGTTTGGCAGTCATCTTATTAGCTTCCTTGATATGGAATTGCAGGGTTTCGATTTGGCCATTGGCTAGATGGTGCATGGCTTGAAGGTCTGAATACTGGGCATTAACCCGACCACGAATAAAGTGCATAATCGTGTCTACGGCAATGCTTTTAGGTGTGATGATACTTGAAAAATCAGGCGCATTGATGATCTCGAGGAGACTGGTACGATTGACCTTGGTAATATTTTTCTGTACACCTACCCTGTCAAGGAACATAGAAGTAATCAGATTTTCCTCATCGACTCCTGTTAGAGTCGCAACGGCATCATAGTTTTGAGCACTTTCTTCCAGCAGGATATCTTTTGCGGTACCATCTCCTTGAACGATGTAGAGATTTGGGAATTTCTCGCTAAAGAAGCTGGCGATTTCAGGATTGATTTCAATAACCTTGGTATCGATACGACTGTCTTTGAGGATACCTAGTAGATAATAGGCAATTCTACCAGCTCCAACAATAAGAAGGCTCTTCACGGCACGAGATTTAAAATAATTATGGAAGAGCATCATATCAACACGGTTACCAGTGACAAAGATTCTATCTTTATCCTGTATGGTCATGTCACCACTTGGGATGATAATTTGATGATCTCTTTCTATCGCACAGACAATGACATTGCCAAATTTTTTCCGAAAATCAGAAATGGGCATTTGGCAAAGACCACTGGAGGATTTAACAGTGAATTCCATCAAGCTGACCCGTCCACCAAAGAAACGTTCGACAGATAGGGCGTTGGGGAAGTCAATGATATTCGCGATAGCGCGGGCAGCCAAGAGCTCAGGGTTAACGATAAGAGAAAAACCGAGAATATTCTTTTCCTTGAAATAAGAGTTAGAATATTCAGGGTTCCGCACCCGAACGATGGTCTCTTTAGCTCCCATTTTTTTGGCTAGAACGGCTGCAATCATGTTCACTTCATCATATTCAGTCAAGGCGATAAAGATATCACAATCCTGGACACTGGCTTGCTCAAGGATGGTAAAATCGGCCCCGTTACCAAGGATACCCATGATATCAAAGCGATTGACAATATGATTGAGGACAGCTTCGTCTTGCTCAATCAGCAAAACATCGTGCTTTTCTGCAACCAAGGAGCGACAGAGGGCAGAACCAACTTTTCCCCCTCCGACAAGGATAATTTTCATAATAAAACCTACTTTTTCATGATGTAACTATCATACCTTTTTTCAAGAAAAAATGCACCTACTAGCTAATAACCAGAGTTTTTAGTAGGAAATTTGCTATAAGGTAAAACTATACCCTCATCAATTGAAATAGCTATTAGCACCTTTCTAGAAAATATGGTATGATAAAGGATATACAAGGAGATAAAATGAATAATAATTTACTGGTATTACAATCAGACTTTGGTCTGGTTGATGGTGCGGTATCGGCTATGATTGGAGTGGCTTTAGAAGAGTCTCCAACCTTAAAAATTCATCATTTGACGCACGATATCACGCCTTATAATATTTTTGAGGGGAGCTATCGTCTCTTTCAGACGGTGGATTACTGGCCTGAGGGAACGACGTTTGTATCGGTTGTCGATCCAGGTGTCGGCTCGAAACGTAAGAGTGTAGTTGCCAAGACTGCAAAAAACCAATACATTGTCACACCAGATAATGGGACGCTTTCTTTTATCAAGAAACACGTTGGTATTGTAGCCATTCGTGAAATTTCTGAAGTGGCCAATAGACGTCAAAATACAGAGCATTCTTATACCTTCCACGGTCGTGATGTCTATGCCTATACTGGTGCTAAACTGGCTAGTGGTCACATTAGTTTTGAGGAAGTGGGGCCAGAGCTCAGTGTGGATCAGATTGTGGAGCTTCCAGTCGTAGAGACCATCATTGAAGATCATCTGGTGAAGGGAGCTATTGATATTCTGGATGTGCGTTTTGGTTCGCTTTGGACCTCTATCACGCGAGAAGAGTTTTACAAGCTGGAACCAGCATTCGGTGACCGTTTTGAAGTGACTATCTATCATGCAGATATGCTGGTCTATCAAAATCAGGTTGTCTATGGCAAATCATTTGCGGATGTGAGAATTGGGCAACCCATCCTTTACATCAACTCTCTCTATCGTTTAGGTCTAGCAATTAACCAAGGTTCCTTTGCCAAAGCTTACAATGTGGGTGTCGGTTCATCTTGGACCATTGAAATAAAGAAAATAGAAGGATAAAATAGGAGAATAAATAGTATGGAAATCAAATTTACAATTAAACAAGTTGTTGCTGTCGGAATTGGCGCGGCCCTCTTTGTCGTCATCGGGATGATCAACATTCCGACCCCTGTTCCAAATACAAGCATCCAGCTTCAGTATGCGGTACAAGCGCTACTTTCTATTATTTTTGGACCGATTATCGGTTTGCTTGTCGGGTTGATTGGTCATGCAATCAAGGACTCTCTTGCTGGTTACGGTCTGTGGTGGACTTGGATTATCGCTAGTGGGCTCTTTGGTCTAGCTGTGGGACTTTTTAGAAAGTACGTTCGTGTGATCAATGGTGTCTTTGAATGGAAAGATATTCTTATTTTTAACCTCATTCAACTACTTGCAAATGCTCTTGTTTGGGGTGTCTTGGCACCACTTGGAGATGTTGTGATTTATCAAGAAGCGGCAGAAAAAGTATTTGCCCAAGGGATTGTTGCGGGAATTGCTAATGGTGTATCTGTAGCTATTGCAGGAACTCTTCTCTTGATTGCCTATGCAGGAACTCAAACTCGTGCAGGAAGTTTGAAAAAGGACTAAAATGATGGGGAAGGCTGGGCAACCAGTCTTTTTCGATGTTTATAGATTAGTTAGGCAAGTAAGCTGGGATAGGAATCTTTTTGGTGCTAAGATTTTAAGAGAAGAGACTGCAAGAAGGGCTTGATTTATGATAAAATAGAAGTCTAAGAAGCGAATGAAGAGAGTAAGATGAAAGAAGCTATAATTGAGTGGAAGGATTTCTCTTTCCGGTATGAAACACAACAAGAACCGACCTTGCAAGGGGTGGACTTGACCATTCACAAGGGAGAGAAAGTCTTAATTGTTGGACCATCTGGGTCAGGTAAGTCTACCTTGGGTCAATGTTTGAATGGGATTATTCCCAATATTTACAAGGGTCAGATGTCTGGAGAATTTTTGATCAAGGGGCAAGCAGCCTTTGATATGAGCATCTACGATAAATCTCATCTGGTCAGTACAGTTTTGCAGGATACAGATGGGCAGTTTATCGGTCTGTCCGTGGCAGAGGATTTGGCTTTTGCTCTGGAAAATGATGTGACAGCTCTAGATGAGATGAAAAATCGTGTTCATAAATGGGCTGAAAAGCTGGATCTTCTCCCTTTACTAGCTCAGCGGCCTCAGGATTTGTCAGGTGGACAAAAGCAGCGGGTCAGTCTGGCTGGTGTCTTGATTGATGAAAGTCCGATTCTCTTGTTTGATGAGCCACTCGCCAATCTGGATCCCAAGTCAGGTCAGGATATTATCGAATTGATTGACCAGATTCATAAGGAAGAGGGAACGACGACACTTATTATTGAGCATCGTTTGGAGGATGTTCTGCATCGCCCTGTGGATCGGATTGTCTTGATCAATGATGGTCGTATTCTCTTTAATGGGAGCCCTGACCAGCTACTGGCGACTGATTTATTGACCCAAAATGGAATTCGAGAACCCCTTTATCTAACCACTCTCCGTCAATTGGGTGTGGATTTAGCCAAGGAAGAACAATTAGCAAATCTGGATAACTTGTCTATCTCAAAAGGCCAGATTCAGTTGCGGACGGAACTGGTAAAAGAAACCCCAGAATTGCAGTCACTCTTTAGACTAGAGGATGTGTCGTTTTCTTATGATGATAGACCGATTTTAAAGTCCCTACATTTGGATATTAAAAAGGGTGAAAAGATTGCCATTGTCGGGAAAAATGGGGCTGGGAAATCAACCCTAGCCAAGGCCTTAAGTAGCTTTATTCAGACGGAAGGTCGCTATCTGTGGGAAGGGCAGGATATCAAAGAAGATTCTGTTGCAGAGAGGGCGGAACGAGTAGGCTATGTGCTGCAAAATCCCAATCAAATGATTTCAACCAATATGATTTTTGATGAGGTGGCTCTGGGACTACGTTTGAGAGGTGTGGACGAGCAGGAAATTGAAACGAGAGTCTATGAAACCTTGAAAATCTGTGGTCTCTATGAATTCCGTAATTGGCCTATTTCTGCCCTGTCATTTGGTCAGAAAAAACGTGTCACCATTGCTTCAATTTTGGTCTTGGGGGCTGAAATTATCCTCTTAGATGAACCAACTGCAGGTCAAGACCAGAAGAACTATACTGAGATTATGGAATTTCTTGAAGAACTGCATCAACAAGGGCATACGATTGTCATGATTACCCATGATATGCAATTGATGCTGGATTATTCAGACCGAGCCCTTGTCATGGTGGATGGGGAACTGATTGCCGATACCGATCCAGCCAGTCTTTTGAGCAATCCTGAGCTGTTAATAAAAGCCAACCTAAAAGAAACTTCAATCTTCAACTTGGCCAATAAACTAGACGTGGATCCACTTGCTTTAACGGCATTTTACAAAGAAAGGAGAGAAGGATGCAAGCTAAATTAATTGGTTACCAGCATAGAGATACTGTGATTCATCGCTTGTCAGGAGCTGGGAAACTTCTCTTTTTCATTCTCGTGTCATTGGCGGCCATGATTAGCTATGATACCAGACTGCTTGTTTTGATTGCTATTTTTTCGGTCTTTCTCCTCTATTTGTCAGAAATCCATTTCAAAGATGTTTCCTTTGTAGCCGTTTTTGCGACGGTATTTGCCGTTTTAAATGTCTTGATGGTCTATCTCTTTTCTCCTGAATATGGGGTTGGACTTTACGGAGAGAGAAGTGTGATTTGGCAGGGAATCGGTAGCTACACGATAACGAGCCAAGAACTCTTTTACTTGTTGAATTTAATTATTAAGTATATATGCACCATTCCTTTAGCAATTATTTTTTTAATGACCACTCATCCTAGTCAGTTTGCTTCTAGCCTTAATCAAATTGGGGTATCTTACAAAATTGCCTATTCTGTCAGTCTGACCTTGCGCTATATTCCAGATTTGCAGGAAGAATTCTTTACTATCAAGATGTCTCAGGAGGCGCGTGGGATGGAATTATCCAAGAAAGCTTCTCTCATGCAACGAATCAAAGGAAATCTGCGCATCATTACTCCCTTGATTTTTAGCTCGTTAGAACGCATTGATACCATCGCGACCGCCATGGAGCTTCGCCGCTTTGGGAAAGAGAAAAAACGCACTTGGTATAGTTATCAGGCCTTGAAAAAAGGAGACTATCTTACCTTGGTCTTGGCAGCCTTGTTTTTAGTAGCTAGTTTACTACTTATCTTGCAGAATCAGGGACGATTTTACAACCCTTGGAAATAGCTTGAAAAAATTGAAAAAATCAAGTCGTTTCTATTGACAATGATTCTGAAAGTGTTATACTAAGAAAGTAGTTTCGCTGATTTACTTCAAACCTGTTGTGAGGTAAGTTAACGATGCCTTAACCACGCTGTTTGCTGAGCTTGACTCCGGGCAGTGTGGCTATTTTTTTGCAATGGTAAAAGGAAGCAAGTCATGACAAATCACATTGTATTATTTGAACCACAAATTCCACAAAATACAGGCAATATCGCGCGTACTTGCGCTGCGACCAATTCTCCCCTCCACATCATCAAGCCAATGGGCTTTCCTATTGACGACCGCAAGATGAAGCGAGCTGGATTGGATTATTGGGATAAGCTAGAGATTTATTTTTACGAGAGTTTAGAAGATTTCATGTCTCAGATGAAGGGCAAACTCTATCTGATTTCGAAATTCGCGGAAAAAGTCTATTCTGAGGTGGATTTATCGACTGATGAAGACTATTATTTTCTCTTTGGACGTGAAGACAAGGGCTTGCCTGAGGACTTTATGCGAGAACATCCTGAAAAGGCTCTCCGTATTCCTATGAATGATGAACATGTCCGCAGTCTCAATGTGTCTAATACCGTCTGCATGATTGTCTATGAGGCTCTTCGCCAGCAGAACTTTGCAGGTCTTGAGCTTGTTCATACCTATGAAGTGGATAAATTGAAATAAAAAATGAAAATGAAAATGAACAAAATGCTTGCGCTTGCAAGCGTTTTTTGTTATGATAAAAGAGTCTTCAGGGCAGGGTGTGATTCCCGACCGGCGGTAAATTTGACTAGCTATTTTAGCTTTCTCGTCGTTGTCTTGTCTCGATATACTTTAAGTATTATCTTCGACTGCGACGCCTAGATAAATCTAAAATATCTTAGCCAAATAAGTCCGCGAGCGCAAGCTGATGTGGTGAGATTCCACAACCGACAGTATAGTCTGGATGGGAGAAGACGAAAGAATAGCTTTGTCTGTTCTGATAGATTTATAACCAAATTGTAACCGCTTGCTTGGGTTTCCTTAATAGAGTAAGAGGGAACTTTTGGGATATAAAAAGTGAGAATAGATAGAGGAATCCTTTCTAACTTCTTCTGATTTTATAGAAAATTGGAGGAACCTGTTATGACAAACACACGTCGACTTTCGACCATTGCGATTTTATCAGCTATCTCATTTGTGCTGATGTACTTTGACTTTCCGCTTTTGCCAGCGGCGTCCTTCCTCAAGATCGAATTTAGTATCTTGCCAGTCCTTGTGGGCTTGGTGGTCATGGATTTGCCTGCTGCTCTAGGAATTCTCTTGCTTCGCTCACTCTTGAAATTGCTTCTTAATAGTCAAGGAGTGAATACTTACATTGGTTTGCCGATGAATATCGTAGCTTTGGGAGTTTTTGTCATCGTATTTGCTTTGATTTGGAAAAAGGAACGGACAACCCTTCGTTTCCTACTAGGCTCTCTAGCTGGAACTATTGGCTTGACCGTGGCTATGTTGGTTCTCAACTATGTTTACGCTGTTCCTTTGTACGCTAAGTTTGCTAACTTTGATATTGGAAAAATTTTGGGACTTTCCAACTACCTAATGACCATGGTATTACCTTTTAACTTGATTGAGGGTGTAATCTTTTCCGTTTCATTCTGGTTGTTGTACGTCCTTTTGAAACCAACCTTAAAATATTATGAGAGATAAACAAACATTTTTAATGAAGGGCAGTTTTGCCCTTTTACTTTTCGTTATTCTTGGCTACATGGTCAAATTTTACCCTGAAACGCTGGTCGGTTTTGACCAACCGATACAGACTGCCGTTCGAGGAGACTTGCCAGCTTACTTGACTATTCTTTTCAGGGCCATCACACGCCTGATTGATATCCCAGTGATTATCACTTGGGTTGTCATTACAGCTTTTATCTTTTATCGTAAGCGATGGAAGATAGAAAGTTTCTTAATGCTGGGAAATCTGTCTTTGGCAGGTCTTTTAATCGTGACCTTTAAAAATATCTACCAGCGGCCACGACCAGCTATTTTACACTTGGTTGAGGAGAAGGGATTTTCCTTCCCAAGCGGCCATTCTCTGGCTGTAACCTTGATGGTCGGCTCTCTGATTGTCATTCTCAGTCAACGGATTAAAAATCCAGTCTGGAGAAAAATCGTACAAATCGTCCTTGGCCTTTACTTAGTCAGTGTGTTGGTATCAAGGGTCTATCTGGGAGTTCACTATCCATCAGATGTCCTTGCTAGTCTCTGTGTGGGCTTGGGAGTCCTGTTTATCGAGTTTCCCTTCTATGACAAACTCCGCTTCCAATGGCGATTCAAAGGTAAGCAGAAGTGAGTATCAAATTCCTTTGAGGAGAAAGAAATGAAAGTCAGTATAGCAGATCTTCATCCGACTCAACTATACTTATCAGAAAAGAAGTTGCAAGATATTCAGATGCTTTACCAGTCGGCAGAAACAATCCAAGTCGATCCAATCAGTATTCTTGCCTTTGGAGATTGCTTGCTGATTACAGACGGGCATCACAGGGCTTATCAGGCTTTATTAGCAGGTCAAGATACGATTTCTGCTGAGTGGGATAGAGATGGTGGTGATGAACTATATCATCTCTATGCGCAAGCCTGCGAAGAAAGAAAAATCTACTCTGTTCTGGATTTGAAAAATCATATCTTGCCTCAAGATGAGTATGAAGCGAAATGGTATAACTGGTGTGATGGTTTTAATCAAGCAGCAACTCTCTTATTGAAAAGGAAAGCAGATGAAACAGGCCCTACAAATAGGTAGTGCATTTTGTCTTGTTCCTTTTTATATTGAAATTAGTCTAATCTAACTTGTTTTTTAACTAAAAATCTGATAAACTAAGTAGTAATTGAATAGAAATCTGCAAGACTAGTAACTCAAGGGAAGTATATCAGGGAGGAGAGCCGTGACTGCAAGCTCTCTATATGAAAGCTGGGTGAATTCACTTGCGCATGGATTTAGAAATGAAGGTCTGACTTGTCAGATAAAAACGGATGGTACCGCGTGTCAACGCTCCGAGTGGAGTTTTTGGCATGTGGTTTTCTTTTTATCTACGAGAGACTGATGGAGGAATTATGTCAACTATTGAAGAACAATTAAAAGCGCTTCGTGAAGAAACGCTGGCTAGCTTGAAGCAGATTTCTGCTGAAAATAAAAAAGAGATGCAAGATTTGCGTGTCTCTGTCCTTGGTAAAAAGGGTTCGCTCACTGAAATCCTCAAAGGGATGAAAGATGTCTCTGCTGAGATGCGTCCAATCATCGGGAAACACGTCAATGAAGCTCGTGATGTCTTGACAGCTGCTTTTGAAGAAACAGCTAAACTATTGGAAGAAAAGAAAGTCGCTGCTCAACTTGCTAGCGAGAGCATTGATGTGACACTTCCAGGTCGTCCTGTTGCGACTGGTCACCGTCATGTCCTCACACAAACCAGTGAAGAAATCGAAGATATTTTCATCGGTATGGGGTATCAAGTCGTAGATGGTTTTGAAGTAGAGCAAGACTACTATAACTTTGAACGTATGAACCTTCCAAAAGACCACCCAGCTCGTGATATGCAGGATACTTTCTATATCACTGAAGAAATCTTGCTCCGTACCCACACGTCTCCAGTTCAAGCGCGTGCTATGGATGCCCATGATTTCTCTAAAGGTCCTTTGAAGATGATCTCACCAGGGCGTGTGTTCCGTCGTGATACAGACGATGCGACCCACAGTCACCAGTTCCACCAAATTGAAGGCTTGGTAGTTGGGAAAAACATCTCTATGGCAGACCTTCAAGGAACGCTTCAGTTGATTGTCCAAAAGATGTTCGGTGAAGAGCGTCAGATCCGTCTGCGTCCATCGTATTTCCCATTCACAGAGCCATCTGTTGAGGTGGATGTTTCTTGCTTCAAGTGTGGTGGAGAAGGCTGTAATGTATGTAAAAAAACAGGTTGGATCGAAATTATGGGTGCCGGTATGGTTCACCCACGTGTCCTTGAAATGAGTGGTATCGATGCGACTATTTACTCTGGATTTGCCTTTGGTCTTGGACAAGAGCGTGTAGCTATGCTCCGTTACGGAATCAACGATATCCGTGGATTCTACCAAGGAGATGTCCGCTTCTCAGAACAGTTTAAATAATGATTAGAAAAGTAGAAATGGCAGATGTTGAGTTGTTGGCAAAAATTGCCAAACAAACCTTTCGTGAAACATTTGCTCATGATAATACAGAAGAGCAGTTACAGGAATACTTTGAAGAGGCTTATAGTCTGAGAGTTTTGTCAACTGAGTTGGAAAATCCAGAATCCGAAACCTATTTCATTATGCATGAAGAGGAGATAGCTGGTTTTCTCAAAGTCAACTGGGGAAGTGCTCAGACTGAGAGAGAATTAGAGGATGCTTTTGAAATTCAACGCCTCTATGTGCTACAAAAATTCCAAGGATTTGGACTAGGTAAGCAACTGTTTGAATTCGCTCTTGAACTTGCTACCAAAAATAGTTTTTCTTGGGCTTGGCTAGGTGTTTGGGAGCATAATACAAAAGCTCAAGCATTTTATAATCGATATGGTTTTGAAAAATTTAGCCAACATCATTTTATGGTTGGTCAAAAAGTAGATACGGATTGGTTACTGAGAAAGAAATTAAGGTAAGAAGATGATTCTTCTATTGAAATGATAGGAAAGGAAAAGAACTAGAGTGGCAACTGTCATTCTGGAGAACTAAATTATGCTTGTATCTTATAAATGGTTAAAAGAATTGGTGGACATTGATGTGCCATCACAAGAGTTGGCTGAAAAAATGTCAACCACAGGGATCGAGGTAGAAGGTGTCGAATCACCGGCTGCTGGTCTCTCAAAAATTGTCGTCGGTGAGGTCTTGTCTTGCGAAGATGTGCCAGAAACTCACCTCCATGTTTGTCAGGTTAACGTTGGCGAAGAAGAAGCCCGTCAAATCGTCTGTGGTGCCCCAAATGTGCGTGCTGGTATCAAGGTTATGGTGGCTCTTCCAGGAGCTCGCATCGCTGACAATTACAAGATCAAAAAAGGGAAAATCCGCGGTCTTGAGTCACTTGGGATGATCTGTTCACTTGGTGAATTGGGTATTTCTGACTCTGTTGTACCAAAGGAATTCGCAGATGGCATCCAAATTTTACCTGAAGATGCCGTTCCAGGTGAGGAAGTCTTTTCTTACCTAGACTTGGATGATGAAATTATCGAACTTTCCATCACACCCAACCGTGCGGATGCCCTTTCTATGCGTGGGGTGGCTCACGAAGTAGCAGCTATCTATGATAAGGCAGTCAACTTTAAAGAATTTACTCTTTCAGAAACTGACCAAGCTGCAGCAGATGCTCTTTCTGTGGGTATTGAGACAGACAAGGCGCCTTACTATGCAGCTCGTATCTTGGACAATGTGACTATCGCACCAAGTCCACAATGGTTGCAAAACCTTCTCATGAACGAAGGCATCCGTCCCATCAATAACGTGGTAGACGTAACCAACTATATCTTGCTTTACTTTGGTCAACCTATGCACGCCTTTGACTTGGATACCTTTGAAGGGAGTGACATCCGTGTACGTGAAGCGCGTGCTGGTGAAAAATTAGTGACCTTGGATGGTGAAGAACGTGACTTGGAAACAAATGACCTAGTCATCACTGTCGCAGACAAGCCAGTAGCCCTTGCAGGTGTTATGGGTGGTCAAGCAACAGAAATCTCTGAAAAGTCTACTCGTGTTGTTCTTGAAGCTGCTGTTTTCAATGGCAAATCAATTCGTAAGACCAGCGGTCGTCTTAACCTTCGTTCTGAGTCATCTTCTCGCTTTGAAAAAGGTATCAATGTGGCAACAGTTAATGAAGCACTTGATGCGGCAGCTAGTATGATTGCCGAACTTTCTGGTGCGACGGTGCGTAAAGGCATCGTTTCAGCGGGTGAACTTGATACCTCTGATGTGGAAGTTTATTCAACTCTTGCTGATGTTAACCGTGTCCTTGGTACAGAACTTTCTTACGCGGATGTAGAAGACGTCTTCCGTCGTCTTGGCTTTGGTCTTTCTGGAAATGCAGACAGCTTTACAGTCAGCGTCCCACGTCGTCGCTGGGATATCACTATTGAGGCAGACCTCTTTGAAGAAATTGCTCGTATCTATGGTTATGACCGCTTGCCAACCAGCCTTCCAAAAGACGATGGTACAGCTGGTGAATTGACAGTTACACAAAAACTCCGCCGTCAAGTTCGTACGATTGCTGAAGGAGCAGGTTTGACAGAAATCATCACCTATGCTCTAACAACTCCTGAAAAAGCAGTTGAGTTTACGGCTCAACCAAGTAACCTTACTGAACTCATGTGGCCAATGACAGTGGACCGTTCTGTCCTCCGTCAAAATATGATTTCTGGTATCCTTGATACCGTTGCCTACAACGTGGCTCGTAAGAATAAAAACTTGGCCCTTTATGAGATTGGAAAGGTCTTTGAACAAACAGGTAATCCAAAAGAAGAACTTCCAAATGAAATCAACAGTTTTGCCTTTGCCTTGACAGGCTTGGTTGCAGAAAAAGATTTCCAAACAGCAGCAGTTCCAGTTGATTTCTTCTATGCTAAAGGAATCCTAGAAGCATTATTTACTCGCTTGGGAATAGAAGTGAGCTATACAGCTACAGCTGAAATTGCAAGCCTTCATCCAGGTCGTACAGCAGTCATTTCACTCGGTGACCAAGTTCTTGGTTTCCTCGGTCAAGTGCATCCAGTAACTGCTAAGGCCTACGATATTCCAGAAACTTATGTGGCTGAGCTCAACCTTTCAGCCATCGAAGCTGCGCTTCAACCTGCTGTTCCATTTGTGGAAATCACGAAATTCCCAGCAGTCAGCCGTGACGTTGCCCTTCTCCTCAAGGCAGAAGTGACTCATCAAGAAGTTGTAGATGCTATTCAAGCTGCCGGCGTGAAACGTTTGACAGATATCAAACTCTTTGACGTCTTCTCAGGCGAAAAATTGGGACTTGGTATGAAGTCGATGGCTTATAGCTTGACTTTCCAAAATCCAGAAGATAGCTTAACGGACGAAGAAGTAGCACGCTACATGGAAAAAATCCAAGCATCGCTTGAAGAAAAAGTCAATGCAGAAGTGCGTTAACTCATCAATCCATCCTCCGGGGTGGATTTTTCTTTTCAAATAACAATTCAGGATCAAAAATAGACAGTTGAGGAACAGAGAAGATAAATCGGAGTTTACCAGTGTATAATGTACTCATAGCTCAAAGTACCCCAAGATTTTTTACTAAAATGAGGATGATAAAAATGGACAGAAATCATTGTAAAGGCTATCAAAAAGGAGTATAATGAGTGCAAGACATTTCGGAGGTGAAAGATGCTAGAAGTAAGAAATCTAGAGAAAAGTTTTGGACCCAAGCAAGTTTTGTTTGGTATTGACTTTCAAGCGCGACCAGGTCGTATTTTGGGACTAGTCGGGAAAAATGGTGCGGGGAAAACAACGATTTTCCACAGTATTTTGAAGTTTTTAGAATATCAGGGAGAAATCAGTCTGGATGGTCAGGATATCCGTCAGGAAAACTATGCTCGGATTGGCTATCTACCTGAAGAACGCAGTCTCATGCCTAAATTGACAGTCCTTGAACAAGTTCGTTACTTGGCGACTCTAAAAGGCATGGATGCCAAGGAGGTCAAGGAAAAACTTCCTCAATGGATGAAGAGGTTGGAAGTCAAAGGAAAGTTGACAGATAAAATCAAGAGTCTGTCAAAAGGAAATCAGCAGAAGATTCAGCTCATCATTACTCTGATTCATGAGCCAGACTTGATTATCCTGGATGAGCCTTTCAGTGGATTGGACCCAGTCAATACAGAATTGCTCAAACAAGTCATTTTTCAGGAAAAAGAGCGAGGAGCAACCATTATTTTCTCTGACCATGTCATGACCAACGTCGAGGAGCTTTGTGACGATATTCTGATGATTCGAGATGGCCGTGTGGTCTTGCATGGACCGGTACAGGATGTCCGCAATCAATACGGGAAAACGCGTCTCTTTGTTTCAAGTGAACGAAGTAAGGAAGAATTGGAAAAACTTCCTCATGTCAAGCAGGTGAGCTTGACCAAGCAAGGCAGTTGGAAATTGATCTTAGAGGATGAGAGTGCTGGAAGGGAACTCTTCCCAATCTTGACTCAGGGGCAATATATCGCAACCTTTGACCAACAAGCGCCAACAATCGATGAAATCTTCAAACTAGAATCAGGGGTGGAAGTATGAGAAATATGTGGGTTGTAATCAAGGAAACCTATCTTCGACATGTCAAATCGTGGAGTTTCTTCTTTATGGTGATTTCGCCGTTCCTCTTTTTAGCCTTATCTGTAGGAATTGGTTATCTCCAAGGGTCTTCTATGGCCAAGAATAGTAAGATAGCAGTAGTAACAACTGTGCCATCTGTGGAAGATGGGCTCAAGGGTAGCAATGGTCTCAATTTTGATTATCAGGATGAAGTCAGTGCCCAAGCTGCTATCAAAGATGAGAAAATCAAGGGATACCTAACCATTGACCAAGAGGACAGTGTCCTCAAGGCCGTCTATCATGGTGAAACTTCTCTTGAAACAGGCATCAAGCTAGCAGTAACCAATAAGCTCAACGAACTGCAATACCAACTCAATCGTTCGGCAGCCAATTTGTCACAAGAACAGGAAAAACGCTTGGAACAAACAGTTAACTTTACGGAGAAAATTGATGAATCCAAGGAAAATAAAAAAATGATTCAAACCTTTGCGGCCGCAGGGCTTGGTTTCTTCCTTTATATGATTTTGATTACCTATGCTAGTGTCACTGCTCAGGAAGTGGCTAGCGAGAAAGGAACCAAAATTATGGAGGTGGTCTTCTCTAGTATCCGAGCTAGTCATTATTTCTACGCTCGCATGCTAGCTCTGCTTCTTGTGATTTTGACCCATATTGGCATTTACGTCGTGGGTGGACTTGCTGCCATTCTTCTCTTTAAAGACCTACCAATCTTGGCACAATCTGGTATTTTAAACCATATAGGAGAGGCTTTCTCGCTCAACACCTTATTGTTTGTCTTGGTTAGCCTCTTTATGTACGTTGTTTTAGCAGCCTTCCTAGGTTCTATGGTTTCTCGTCCTGAGGATGCAGGAAAAGCCTTGTCGCCTTTGATGATTTTGATTATAGGTGGTTTTTTTGGAGTGACAGCTCTAGGTGCAGCTGGTGACAATCTCATCTTGAAGATTGGTTCATATATTCCCTTTATTTCGACTTTCTTCATGCCGTTTAGAGCTATTAATGGTTATGCAAATGGGTTAGAAGCATGGATTTCGCTTGCTATTACAGTGATTTTTGCAGTGGTAGCAACAGGATTTATCGGACGCATGTATGCCAGCCTAGTCCTTCAAACGGATGATTTAGGGATTTGGAAAACCTTTAGACGTGCCTTATCTTATAAATAGAAGAGCCTCGCGAAAGCGAGGTTTTTAGAGATAAAAAGAGTGGAATTCAGAAAAATATTTTTCATATCTATTGACTTTTAGGGGTGAAATTTGGTATTATAGTAGGCGGTATTGTTTACCCCATTTGAAAGGCCCCGGAACCTTCCAAATACTTTTCGATGGGAAGGAACACCCATCACCGTAAACAAAAATCGAACTATATATAGGAGAAATCATGAACAAAACAACATTTATGGCTAAACCAGGCCAAGTTGAACGTAAATGGTACGTAGTTGACGCAACTGATGTACCACTTGGACGTCTTTCTGCAGTAGTTGCTAGCGTACTTCGCGGAAAAAACAAACCAACATTTACACCACACACTGATACAGGTGACTTTGTGATTGTTATCAATGCTGAAAAAGTTAAATTGACTGGTAAAAAAGCAACTGATAAAATCTACTACACTCACTCAAACCACCCAGGTGGATTGAAACAAATCTCTGCAGGTGAACTTCGTTCTAAAAATGCAGTACGTTTGATCGAGAAATCAGTTAAAGGTATGCTTCCACACAATACTCTTGGACGCGCTCAAGGTATGAAGTTGAAAGTATTTGTTGGAGCTGAGCACACTCACGCTGCACAACAACCAGAAGTTCTTGATATTTCAGGACTTATCTAAGGAAAGGAACAATAAAGTATGTCACAAGCACAATATGCAGGTACTGGACGTCGTAAAAACGCTGTTGCACGCGTTCGCCTTGTTCCAGGAACTGGTAAAATCACTGTTAACAAAAAAGATGTTGAAGAGTACATCCCACACGCTGACCTTCGTCTTGTAATCAACCAACCATTCGCAGTTACTTCAACTGCAGGTTCATACGACGTTTTCGTTAACGTTGTAGGTGGTGGATACGCTGGTCAATCAGGAGCTATCCGTCACGGTATCGCTCGTGCCCTTCTTCAAGTAGACCCAGACTTCCGCGATTCATTGAAACGCGCAGGACTTCTTACACGTGACTCACGTAAAGTTGAACGTAAGAAACCAGGTCTTAAGAAAGCTCGTAAAGCTAGCCAGTTCTCAAAACGTTAAGAACAAGCTACAATACAGCATTTACAACACTTCATGGTTCACACCATGGGGTGTTTTTTTGATGATTTTTAGCAAAATTCACACCACTTTTCACACCATTACTTTTTAAGATTACGATAGGAAATCTCTCCAACAGCCATTGGAATGACATTTGAAGTGTTGACATAAGTCTTAGTTGTAATAGTATCACTATGGGTTAGAGCTTTATAGATTCCATAGTTTAATCCAGTTTTAGCTATTTTATTTTCTCCTTTATTTTATTATTTCTTGAGTATTAGCTTCTCAGCAAAAACGTTGAGAGCAGGTGCAACAGAATTTCCATTCAGCGAAGTATCTGATAGGAAGATAGGGTTAACAACTTCTACAAGAGCATCTTCTGGGAAGACTGTGGTAGAAGCGGGTGTGATAACATGGAAGGAACCGTGTGTTTCACTGTTTAAAATATGACGTTGATATTTACCTTCTTTTCCAAAGATAAAACGTGGGGTATTTCCCAATTTTTCATAGTAAGCTGGGCCGATAAATTCTAGTTTCATTTTTAGTGTTTCTGGGATCATAAGTATTTTCCTTTTTGATTTTAAAATAAAAAGAAAGCCTATAAAATTGCTTCACTCTTGAGTAGTAATGAGTAAAAAGTTTTCGTTTAAACATTCTAGTATAGAATTCCACTTCAGCATGAGAAAATCCTGTAACAAGTGATTTCTTTGCTAAAGACTCTAAGTTATTCAAAGCTTGAGTGTATAGTTGTGCGATTAGTTTATCAGATGAACTGAAGATTCTATAAGTAAATGTGTAATTATCGTAAAGTCTTTGACATGTAGTGCGAAAAAAGTTTGTCATAGTTTCCTCCTTTATTGTAAAAGTAAAAAAGCTACTAAGAAAAAGAATACATAGTAGCTTTAGAGTGAGTCTATCGAGGTAGATAGACAGCAGTAAAGAAAAGTTATTTAGTTGAAGGAACTCTCCTTCACGGTGGCAACTTTTAGCAAGGTGCTTTGCATCAATTACCATAGCTTTCCTAGCTAATCTCAATAGGTAGTCATTATCATACCCATTGGGTTATCTTACGCCCTTTGGCGAAGCCAGTTCACTTTACTATTCGGAAAAGTGCGAAAGTCCGAAATTCGTGGAAGCCCACAAAAATGTTTTATATCTTCACTTCAACCATAAACAGACTTGACTTTTCTTTCCAAAACATTTACAATAAAGGCACGAAGTTTAGTGTAGTTTTGGCAATCAGTCCTCTGGTTCTCAGACGCACTTTTTATTTAATTGTCAATGATCTCAATTGGTAGGGATTATTATTTTGATTTTCAATATCGCTAATAGCTATATTTATTTTTTATCGCCATTAGCGATAAAAGTCAAGAAGTTTTTGAAATTTTTTATAAAAATTTGAAGAGGAATAACTATGGCGTTTTCAGTACGTTTAAAAGAATTACGAAAACAAGCTCACTTAACTCAGGTTGAACTCGCAAAACGATTAGGGATAGGACAATCTTCCTATGCAGACTGGGAGAGAGGTAATAAAAAACCAACCCAAAAAAATCTCGTTAAGATAGCACAAGTTTTAAATGTGTCAATTGATTATTTAGTTGGAAATTCAGAAGAAAAATCAGATGAATTAGATAATATTGAATTGCTTTTCCGTATGAACTCAAAAGGACTGACTGAAGAAGAAAAAAAGTATTCAAAAAAGAGTTGATTGAGTTTATGGAGGAAAGAAAGAAAACATTTAAGAAAGGGAACTAGTTCATAAGTTTTTATTGTTGATGATTAAGATTAAAGAAAAAATTAATGATTTATTAAAAAAAGAAAAGTTTTTCTTATTGCAACTTTTCTTTATATTGCTGTATATAGCATTAAATAAACTTGGATCAAGTTATAGTTTTGTAAAAAATATTTATTTGGGTTTAGCTGTTTTAAATGAATTAATACTAGTTATTGTTTTTTGGAAATTTTTTCAACGTAAGAAGATTATTGATAAATTTGGGAGAATAAAAATTTCACTGTATAATAATGTAAAATGGTTATTTTTTAAAAAGATTTGTCTAATAGTTCTTATGTATTTGTTACTTTTTTCTATTTTTGAGACTTTATTACATACTATACTTCTAGATTTTGAGTTATTAAAAGAATTTGAAGTAATAGTAATGCTGTTACTAATTTTACATTTTTTTATGGAGATTTCGAGAGTAGCAATAATGGAAGATGTAGATGCATATGTTCCGCTACCAATTATTATTGTCTTCTATATGATTTTTGCTATATTTAGTAATAGTCTTCTAAATACTTTTTTTATCTCTACTTTATTTATCGGCGTTATAAATTGGTTGGTAAGTTCTGATGCTTTCATCTATTCTCAAGAGCAATTAAATATTGATTCTAATTTGAAAATCAGTTTCAATATACAATCTAAAAGAAGATTGGCTAGAATAAAGTCTGGCGCCCTATTCTTTTCAATATCACTTAGTTTTGCAAGATTAATTACTGATAACCTTCTAAAGGTTAAGTATATTAAAGATTTTCTAATAAATCTTCCTATATCTATTGGATTGGTGGGAAGTGATGCTAGCTATGCTCAAGAATTGTTTGTAAATCTTATAGTTACAGTAGTCATTATATTTATTTTCTTTTTATCTATGAATCTAATAATTAATTATTTAATAAGAACTCGAATATCCTATGGTCTTCCTGTGATTAGTAAAATTTTAAACATGTATGAGTATGAGATTGAGCAAAAATTTAAAAATATTATTAGTAGCTATTCTCCTATTCAAATTAAAATTAAAAAGTATTATTTGAATAAAGTTAATGATTATTTAAATAGCAAAAAAAAATCCAAAATATATATTTGTTTTGATGATAATGGACTTTTTGACCACTATATTTCAGTAGCATCTTATAAATCTCTTACAGATAATTATAGGCGAAAGTATCAATTAACAAAAAAAAGTAAAATTTCTAAGCAACTAGATATATTAAATGAGGTGATAGGGATAGTTGAATAGCATAAAGTGGACAATCGTCCACTTTTTTTGTATAATAAACTCAACCAATTGGGTTTAGCTGTTACGCTGTACCAAAGGAGGTATGATTCGTTGGATGAATTTTATACTAGAGTGAGCAATGTTACAAAACAGAGACTGTATCAGTATATAAAGGATAATAATACTACACTGTTAGACTATAACTTTAGAGATTTTTTTCAGCATTGTATTAAGAAAAATAAAATTCAAGTTATGAGTCACCATTTTACGAATCATAAGATTGAAGGTTTGACAATAATTGACCAAGATGGGATAAGTTTTTCCTATGAAAGAGACAATCCAAAAGTTAAGCAGAATTTTACTCTGTGTCATGAACTGGGGCACTTCATTCTTAACCATAGTGGTACGTGCTTTACTGAATCTGTAGATAATCAGGAAAATGTATTAGAAAGAGGGGCGAATATCTTTTCAGCTGTGGTATTGATGCCAGATATTGTGTTGTGGTCTAAAATTTATTACAGTTGTGAAAGTTTTCAAAATGTACAAAATAGCCTAGAAGTTTCAAAGCAAGCCTTGTATTTTCGTTTATTGGATCTCTTGCGTGAGTATTTTCCTAATAAAGAAGGTCAAATTAAATCAGCTATTGAAGACTATATCCAGAGAAACAATACTTCAATTCATAATTTTTTTCATAATATTAAAGAAAAAATAATTGAAGAATTTAATCAATATAGACATTCGTTGATGAATCAGATTCGGAATCGAATTGATGAAAAGGGATTTGTTTCTAGTCAAGAGTTACCAGAGTTACTTCATCAAGAAAATTGGGCTAATTTAAAAGAAAATATTAAACATTTGAAAATTTGGTTAGTGTATAATAAGGGCAAACAAATATCATATGCTTGGGATAGTTTGAAGTTATCAGATGAACAAGCAAGAAAAAAAGCGGAATTACAATTATTATTAATGTGAGGTGAATTTAATGTATCAACCAGAAAAACTTAAAGCTCGTAGAAAAGATCTTGGTATGACTCAAAAAGAAATTGCAGACCAATTAGGTATAACGTTTCAAGCTTACTCTGCTTGGGAACGTGGGATAAAAGAGCCCTCAAAAGAAAAAGTCTCTCAATTAGAAAAGATTCTTAACGTATCAGTTGGATATTTTACCGAGATTGAAATTGTTCGACTATATAATAATCTTTCCGATAAAGGAAAAGAAAAAGTAGTAGCCTATGCTCAAGATTTAGTGGAAGATGAGAAAAGTAAAAAAGTAATATATATTTCAGAAAAACTTTTTGAATACCATGTTTATGAAAGAATGTCTGCAGGTATTGGTGCTTCTGTTTATGGTGATCGTAATTTTGATACAGTCTATTTTAATGAGGAGTTAGCTCATGATTTTGCTTCTTGGGTATCAGGTGATTCAATGGAACCAAAATACTATAATGGATCTGTAGCACTGATTCGAGAGACTGGTTTTGATTATGATGGAGCTGTGTACGCAGTTGTATGCAACAATCAAACCTATATTAAAAGAGTCTATCGCGAAGAAGAAGGGTTACGCTTAGTTTCGATTAATCCTAAATACAAAGATATTTACCTCTCCTATGATGAGGATCCACGGGTTGTAGGAATCATTGTTGGGAATTTTGTACCTATGGAGGGTTAGGTTGTGGGATATTTTGATTATTCAAAAGAACCTAGAAGTGATATTGCCTTTGTTGATATGAAATCTTTTTATGGCAGTGTTGAATGTGTAGAGAGAGGTTTGCATCCTTTGAAGACTTCTTTATGTGTTATGAGTCGAGCCGATAATTCGGCAGGTCTTATTTTAGCATCTTCTCCCATGTTTAAGAAAATATTTGGGAAATCAAATGTAGGGCGTTCCTATGATTTGCCATTTGATATCAAAACAAGAAGGTTCTCGTATTATAATGCTAAGAAACAGGTATTACCCACAGACTCTTAATATGTAAGATATATTGAAGAGTGGGCTAAAGTGACGTTTATTGTCCAACCAAGAATGGATGAGTACATTGCATTGCATATGGAAATCCAACGAATATTTCAGAATTATGGTAGTTCAGATGATATTTATCCTTATTCTATCGATGAAGGCTTTATAGAACTGACAAGTTCACTTAATTACTTTGTTTCAGATCAGAAAATTTCACGTAAAGATAAACTAGATATGATTTCAGCTAGAATTCAAAAAGATATTTGGAGGCGTACTGGGATTTATTCTACAGTAGGGATATCTAATGCGAACTCTTTACTTGCTAAACTAGCACTTGATAATGAAGCTAAGAAAACTTCCACTATGAGAGCTAATTGGTCTTATGAAGATATCGAAAATAAAGTATGGTCTATTCCTAATATGACTGATTTTTGGGGAATAGGACATCGTATGGAAAAGCGCTTAAATAACTTAGGGATTTATTCGATTAAGGAGTTAGCCAATACAAATCCTGATATGTTAAAGAAAAGTCTTGGGATGCCTGGTCTTCGTTTATGGTTTCATGCAAATGGAATAGATGAAAGTAATGTTCATAATCCTTATAAGCCTAAATCTAAAGGATTAGGTAATTCTCAAGTATTACCACGAGGCTATGACGAGAAAAGAGATATTGAAATCATTCTTAGAGAGATGGCAGAACAAGTAGCTATTCGCTTAAGACGAGCAGGTAAAAAACCACAGTTGTTTCAATACATCTCGGGTACTCAAAATATGAAAATAAGCGTTCTATTAACACTCAATTAAAAGTTGAACCAACAAATCATACAGATACACTTATAAACTATGTTTTAAAGCTATTCCGTAACAAATATAATTCGAGAGCAATCCGAAGTGTAGGAGTCAACTATTCAGGATTAGTGGATGAATCTTTTAGTTTGATTTCACTTTTTGATGATGTTGACAAAATTGAAAAAGAAGAAAGGCTCTAGCTAGCAATCGATTCTATTAGAGATAAGTTTGAATTTACTTCGTTACTTAAGACTAGTGCGCTTGATAGTGCATCTAGAATTATAGCAAGAAGTAAACTGATAGGAGGACACTCAGCAGGAGAGTATCAAGATCCAGGTATGCAGAAGTGGATGGGCTTTTTCCTTTCAGAACATACGAGTTCTCTTGACGAGGATCGAAATAGAGTAGACTTATCACCTGGATTAAGTATAGATAAAAAACTATTATTCCTTTCTCAGCTCTATATTGGACAATTAAAAGGACGTTTTACTGTGAAATACAGAGTTCAAAAACTTACTATAGATGGAATGATTAGGGAACTGTCAAACAAAGAAATATCTGTCAAAACAAGTGATGGATATAGACGAGTGCAGATTGAAGATATTTTACAAATTCAGCCTGTGGAGGATGTAATATATGAGTAGAAAAGACCTCTATGAGAATAAATTACAGATGGATTATTTTTCAGAAGATTATATACGGTTTGAAGAAGACTTTCAGAGATGTACCTTTGACGTTTTTGATTGACGATATTTTACGGACAATGGCCTTGAATCAGAAAAACTATTTCAAACTGAATAAAGAGAATACAAAAGATGGCAGAGATCATTATTTTGATTTGAAATAGAAACTTTGAACAATCATTCAACAAGAAGTTTTAGTTATCTAAAGTCGACTCTTAGTAATCGTATCGGACATAACTAGCAATTTTATGAAGATAATATAGTTTGAACTTTCTCAATTATAAAATACAGTGGTTGCGATTTCCTTCTGTTCCGAGCATTTAAAATTATAATAAAAAGATGATGGGGGATAATTCAATTTTAGTAGAAAAGTATGTAAATTGGCCCATAATAAAACGCATAGTATCAAAGTTTTTCAACACCTGATATTGTACTGCACTCCAAAAGTTAGATTTTTCTGTCTAACTTTTGGGGTGCAGTACAGGACTCTGTTTTTTATTTTTGATAAGAGTTGGCGTTTACCGCCAGCCCATTTTATAAAAGGTTGCATAGTGTATACTCCTTATACAATAAATTTTGGAATGCGTAACATATATTATAACAAAAAAATAATCTAATGAGAAAAGAATAGAAAAAAAGCAAAAAGTGATCTATAATAGATCAAACTTATGTTTAAAATGAATCGAAAAAATGGGGTTAATAAATGAAATTCCAAGAAACCCAAATGGGAGTCTCTTTTTTGAGGGAACATCTTTATATTGTAGAAAGTTCAAATTTGGTAAAAAACAACAGATTTATCTAGTAGAAGTTTTTGTTTCGATAGAACAATATGGGGCGGTATATCTTGTAGACTCAAATACTAAATGAAGAGGTAAAGAGTTAGTTGATAGAGTAGATTATTTAGGCAGTATGGTTCAAATTGTCTTAAAGTATTAATTAAGTATAGATTCAAATTTGTTTTGAATATCAAGTTGAGTTAGAAATTTTTCCAGATACTGAATATAAATCTAACCAAATAACTTTAAATGTTATGTCATATAACAATATAGAAGGGGAAACTGTGACAAAGAAGAAAAATGAATCTAAAATAAGTATTGCTGATCAAGAGTGGAGAAATATCTTTAATGATTTTAATATTATCGAAGAAATTGAAACAAAAGGGAAGTACGAAATTGACTCAAAGGTTATAAAAAAGTATAGAGAACCAAGGCTAATGGCCAAGTGGGATTACACAGATAGCTTGCCTCAAATTTTTAAGGAAACTAAAATAAACATATTACCAATTAGTAGAAGTTCGTATTCATTAGGACAGTTCTTGCTTTATGAAAAACTTCCAGAAGATATTGATACGGTAACTGATATTACCACTATTCATTTAGATGACTTTGAAACGATCAATATAAAAAATATTTCCAGTGAAGCTACTGCGATTAACATTTTACAATTATCCGGAATTTTAGAAGATTTTTTAAAATTGCCAGAGAAAGAAAAATTCCATAACACTTTTAATGGAAGGATGTCTTCTGGAGAGTTTGATTTTAAAGTAAATACTATAAAAAATAAGTCGATCAAGATTGAAGTAAAGAATGCACAAATTGAAATCGATGGTGGTTTTGAAAGTGAAAATAATGTTGTAATTCTCGAAGCAAAAAATTCATTGAATTCTGATTTCAATATTAGACAACTATATTATCCATACCGTCTCTGGTCTAATAAGGTAAAAAAACCAATTAGACTAATTTTTTCAATTTATTCAAATAAAATATTTAGACTTTTTGAATATAAGTTTGAAGATAAGGGAAATTATTCATCAATAAAACTCGTTGCTAAAAAAATTATTCCTTAGAAGACACTAGTATTACGATGGAGGAACTGAAGGAAGTCCACTCTAGGGTTGTTAATATTCAGTCGGATGATGATGAAAGAAAAACTCCGTTTCCACAAGCAGATAAATTTGAACGGGTTATTAACTTGTTGGAAAGATTGTATAGGAGCGATATGAGTGGTGAAGAAATTGAGAACTATATGAAATTTTCATATAGACAAAAAGATTATTACTATAATGCAGGTAAGTATTTAGAATTATTTGAAAAATATAAGACTGAGGAAGGTGTTATTAAATATAGACTTTCAAAGTTAGGAAAATCAATTTATAAAATGAATTATAAAGAGAGACAACTAAAATTAGTTGAACAGATTTTCTCACATAGGATTTTCAATGAATTATTTGAAGAATATATTCGTAATAAAGATTTTCCAACTAAGAAAAAAGTTGAAAAATTAATACGTAAAAATAATAAACTCAGCAATAAAGTGGTATCAAGACGTGCTTCTACTGTTTTATATTGGTTTGCTTGGGTAATTAATTTAGTGGGTAATTAATTTATTATGGATGAAATTAAAAAACAATAATGTTATTATTGTTTTTAACAGAAGACAGGGAGTATAAGATGTGGGGGAGTTCGCCGAAGATTAAGCAAGAGGAAATGGAGCGTGTAAGATATATATATGTTTCATCAGCAAATCATCCAATTGTATACAATAAGGGGAAGAAGGATGATTTTCAAGTACGAATTATAGAAGATAATTTTGCATATGCAATGAAGGATTCAGATTATTTTGAAGTAATCAAAGAATATACTGACGAGACAACTAAGGAATTTTTAAAGGATGTTGTTAACAAATTAACAAGAAAAGTTGATATCCTATTTGATGAACGATATAATTCACTTGAACAAACAAATTTAGAAATACAATGTGAAAATCTAGATGTAGTAACATCTGTTGGATATAATACAATTCTTTTGACTAAAACAGTTCGTAATTTTGTAAAGTGGTTCAAAGAAGAGCTAGAGAATAGGAATATAGAGGACTCGGAATCGAAATTAGAAGAAGCATTTGTTATTATTTTTTTAGCAATGATAAGTGAGTGGTATTATATTTCAAATATTAAAAGAGAGACGAATAGAAGAAATAAGTCTATTTGGCAGCATAGAGTAAAAGTTATTGGATTGTATCAAGTAATAGAAGACATATTTAGTCCGCTTGAAGCTTCAAATTGGTCTAAAGCTAAATCAGCTCAATATATTTCGAATGAATTAGATAGATTGGGGTTAAACAATCAGGAATGTCATTTGGGAGAATTGACAGAAGAGGAATATATTGTTCTAAAAAACCAATGTGATAATTTATTTAATGGATAGTATGTTAAGAGTTGAGTGAATATTATAAAACGAAGGATATCTTTCTGAAAAATATACGTTTTTGGAAATAATGTAACACAGGAGTATAAAAGTGGACGAAATAAAAGAAACTAGAATATATAAATGGGTAGATAAATGGATAATTAAATCAAGTGAACAGATAAATAAATCGATAATAAAACCACTTAGATGGGTAATTTTATCGTTATTTAAGTGGCTATTTAATTTTAAATTAGTCCAAACGTTATTATTTCCACTGAGCTCACTTTATGAAGAATTCTTCCTAGTTATATGGATAGTAACTACTTTGTTTGGTGGTCTCTTCACACTGTTTGCAGATTTTTTATTAGGAAAATCAACAGCTATATCAGAAACAATTGAAACAGGAAATATTTATATTTTTTCTATTACTTTACTAATACCAACAGTTGCAGATTGTTTGTTATTTTTTAATGCGGAAGAAAAATCTAGAAAATACAAGGAAAGCAAGCAAAGTGAATATCAATCTGATGAAATTGAAGAAAAAATGGTACCGATATTAAATATAAAAACTATTACAAAACATGTAATAGTAATATTAGCACTTTCACTATTGGTTATAGTTGTATCTATGTTTTTATATTTGGGGGAATATAAGAGTCAAGAGACTCCCCAAATAGTATCAGCAATCTTGTCCGTTTATATTTCTTTTTATTATTATTGTTTAAATCGTGTTAGTCAATATAAGAATAACTATGGAAACAATGATTATCTTGAAGATGAGAAGAAAGAGATGGAGAAAATAAAAGTAGAGGCAAAATCTAAATATTCTAGTGAAACATTTGAACAAAACAACACTTCCATAGATCGGCTAAAAACTAATGTTTCAATTAGTAGAGAAATGAAACCAAACGAGGAAAATATTAATTATGAAGATGAAATGAGCAATGTACAAACGAAAACAGAAGATGATTGGGATGATGTAATGGCTACACTTGACAAAATTGAGCAGTCTTCATTAGTTGAAAAATCAAATGATTTAGAATGAGGAGAATGAGAAATGAACGAGATACAATTTATTGAAATTGAGCAACCAATAGGGACGTTTTATTTAGGCAAAATGAAATCTGAAACTATTATTGAACACTATGTTGTACATAATAGATACTTAGATGATGGTGTTCAACGGGAGGCTTCAAATAAACGAATAAATGAAATTTCCAATTATTGTAAAGATCCGGATGCAACATTTCCTACACCAATTATAATTTCGATTAAATCAAGTGATTTTAAGGACGATTCTATACAAGTAATTGAAGGAGTTGGTGTTGCTCTGCAAGTTTCACCTTCACTTGGAAGGGTATTTGAGATAATAGATGGTCAGCATAGAATTAAAGGTATTGAAAAAGCGTGGGAAGATTTTAAATTTTCTTGTGATATGGTTGTAGTATTTATGCTAGACTTGACAGAAGAAGAAAAAGCTTATGTTTTCTCTACGATAAATAGTAATCAAGCTAAGGTAAACAAATCTCTAATTTATGATTTGTTTGACTTAAGTACGAAAAGAAGTCCATTCAAGACAAGTCACTATATAGCAAGGATGATGAATAAGGAATATAATTCACCTTTTTATCATAGATTAAAGATGTTAGGGAAGAAGCAAGTTGACGGGGCTACTCTATCTCAAGGAACATTTGTTAACGGAATGTTAAAATTGATATCAAAAGATCCTCAAAAGGACATGATAGATATAAAAAATGGAGAACCATTAGAAGATGACCCTAAATATCCATTGAGAGAATATTTTATTACTGGAAATGATTCTGAAATTTATAATATATTAGAGGATTATTTTGGGGCTGTTAGCTACATATTTGAGACAGAATGGAATTCTAATGACTATATTTTGACAAAGACGACTGGTTACTTAGGATTGATAATGTTATTTCCAAAACTATATGAATTTAGTAAAAAAAGTAGGTTGCCTATGTATGATTTTTTTGAGAAAGCATTTAAAACAATTCAGAACGGACTATTGAAAGATAACAAAAAGTTAACATCATACTATTACGTTTCGGGTGTTAAAGGACAAAAACAATTAGCTATTGACTTTTTAAAACTCTACTTAGGGGTATCTGATAATTAAATTATAACGAAGTGAGGATATTAAATTCATTAAATAAGCTGGAAAAAATATTACATGGTTTCCATTATAACAGCAATTAATTTTATGAGATGCTAGTTACTTATCTTGTTCAATTAAAAGAATTTTCAAGAAAATAGAAGCATGCATGTAATGACTAGAAGGAGTTTAATAATCAAACTGGAATTTCCCTGATATAATTCCCTCAATACTTATTTTTGATATTTCAAGTAAGTATAGATGTCTAAAGATGTTGTTATAAAGCCATTTGATAATTAAAAAAACTCTAAGCAGGCAGAGCCTGCTAACTCATGACAGAAAAAGAAGTTTAGCTTATAATGAAGATGAACAATACAAATCCGTGGTGTCTAATAGGGCTTTCCCTAGCCTGTTAAAAAAAACTGGATGAACAAGAGTCATGAGATAACTCGAATATGCCTTGAGCATGAAAATAAAATTACTAGTAGCCTCTTGTTCTATTGTTCAAATAGTTAACAGGAGGTTTTTATAATGGAAGTCATGATTGAAACGTGTTGTGGTATTGATGTCCACCAAAAATCCATTGTTTGTTGTATTCTAGATGGTCCACTAGATACTAATAAGCCAAAGAAAATTCAGAAGAAATTTGGGACAACTACTGTAGCTCTTCACAATGCCTTAGATTGGTTGGTGGAAAACCATGTCACACATGTCTTTTTTGAAAGTACTGGGCAATATTGGCTCCCTCTCTTTAATATCTTTTCAGATTCTAATCTCGTCTTGGTACTTGCCAATCCTCAACATATCAAGAATGTGCCTGGTCGAAAAACAGACATGAAAGATGCCGAATGGATTGCTCAACTCGGCCGTTGCGGACTAATTGAACCTTCCTATATCCCTGCTCCTGAAGTAGTACAGCTTCGTTTACTGACACGTCGCATGCGTTCTTACAAGCAGCGTCAAACTCAAGTCAAAAATGAAATTCACAATCTCTTACAACGGGCTAATATCAAGCTAACAAGTTATCTTTCTGATATTTTTTCTAAGACAGGGCGATCACTTTTAAAATTATTTATTAACGGAGAAAGCATTAATGTAGAATCTGTTATCCCTTGTATCCAAAAGCGAGTGAAAGCAAGTCCAGAAGAACTTGTTGAAGCGATGGAAGGAAAGTTGTCACTAGAAGATCGCTTCCTCTTAGACCAGAGCTTAGAGGAATATCAGATGTATCAGGAACTCATTGAAAAATTGACCGATGAGATTCAACACTACATCGAAAAGGAGTTTCCCTGAGGAAAATAGGATACTTCAAACCATTCCTGGTGTGAATGAAAACTGTGCTGCCACTATTCTAGCTGAGATTGGACCAACTGTTACAGCCTTTCCATCCGATGCACACTTAGCATCCTGGGCTGGACTATGCCCAGGATCTTATGAGAGTGCTGGCATTAAAAAATCCTCACACATTACGCAAGGAAATCGATATATCAAACAGGCTCTGACCATGTCGGGATTAATTGTAGCACATTCTAAGGATCCAGCTTTTTCTTCTTTTTACAATCGAATTTCCCAAAGAGGAAGCAAGATGAAGGCGATTATTGCTTGTGCTCATAAGATTCTCAGAATCATTTACAAACTACTCTCCACCAAGCAGCAGACTTATCAAAAAGAAAAGGCGCTAGGACTGAGGAAACAGTTCTAACGCCAAAACTAAAAAAATTTCAATTACAGTATAGCACAGGAAGTGATTTTTTGCGCTTTTTTACTGTCTTTTTTCAAATAAAAACTATCTTTCACAAACCATCCTTGAAAAAAGCTCGTAAAGCTAGCCAATTTTCAAAACGTTAATCAGTACGATAATATCAATGTTTCAAAGCACTCAAGAGTCATCTCTTGGGTGTCTTTTTTATTTTGCTTAAAAATTTAAAAACTATGGGAAGCAGTATGATATAAGTACTTTTCAAAGTTTTCATTATGTAGTCTTCAATCTCTAAATCTGAGATATTAATATTTTCAAGAAAGTTTGTGTTTTGGGCGCACCAAAAATGGTGCACTACTCTTTTTGTGCTATAATAGAAATAAAAGGAGGGCACTTATGATTGGAGAAAATATAAAAACATTACGTAAAACACATAATCTAACCCAACCTGAATTCGCAAAGATTATTGGCATCTCTCGAAATAGCCTGAGCCGTTATGAGAATGGAACAAGTTCAGTTTCGACAGAATTAGTAGATCGTATCTGCAAAAAATTTAATGTTTCCTATCTCGATATCGTAGGGGAGGAAAAAATGCTCACACCAGTAGAAGATTATCAGTTAACATTGAAAATAGAATTGATAAAGGAACGAGGAGCGAATATTTTAGCGCAACTTTATCGTTTTCAAGATGAACAAGGAATTGAATTTGATGATAGTTCTAATCCTTGGGTCCTAATGAGCGATGATCTTTCTGATTTGATTAACACGAAGATTTATCTCGTTGCTACTTTTGAGGAAGTAGAGCGATATAATGGCTATTTGGATGGCATTGAACGTGTGCTAGAACAAGCTAGTCATCTAGTGGTGGCTTAATGAAATTAGATAAATTTAGCCAGGATGACTTTATTAAAGTCTCTAATCGACTCGTTCGTTCTTTAACTCGTGGAAAAACAACTTCATCTCATCCTAAGGCTATTTTGCTCGGTGGACAGAGTGGTGCTGGTAAGACAACGATTCATCGTATTAAACAAAGGGAATTTCAAGGAAATATCATTATAATTGATGGAGATAGTTATCGCTCTTTTCACCCGAACTACCTTGCTCTACAGGAAAAGTATGGTAAAGATAGTGTGGATTATACCAAAGTATTTGCAGGCCAAATGGTTGAATATCTTGTAGATGAGTTGAGTAAACAAGGTTATCATTTATTAATCGAGGGTACCTTGAGAACGACCGAAGTTCCTTGGAAAACAGCACAATTATTGACAACTAGAGGATATCAAGTCTCACTTGCACTGATAGCGACTAAGCCAGAATTATCCTATCTCAGTACTTTGATACGTTATGAGGAGCTCTACGCCATAGATCCTAGTCAAGCTAGAGCGACTCCTAAAGCACACCATGATGGAATTGTAGAACATTTGGTTAATAACTTACGGGAGTTAGAAAAGGATAAACTTTTTAGACAAATTCAAATTTATCAAAGAGATCAATCGTGTGTTTATGATTCGCAAGTAGACGAAATCTCAGCAGCAGAAGTTCTGCACGAATGCCTATTTGGAAAATGGAATACGGTGGAAAAAGAGATGTTGAAGATAGGACAGGAAAGGTTGAGGGAGTTAGGTGATAATTGATAAGTGACGCAGGGGTAATTTATGAGTACACTAAAAAAGTATTCTATTTCCATAAATCGACAGTAATAGTTTTTTATAGAAGCTAAGGATTTATTGTCCAGGGGAACAAATATTGTATTAATTGATGACTTTGATAAAGTAAATACTGCTTTATACAATGTTATTATCAAATGTTTGATGAGGGAGAGTTGGAAGATATAAATTACTTGGTAGATGTTTCCATAGGGTAAAATTCACACCACTCAATTGAAAGTTACTCAAATTAGATGAAATATTTCTTTCTGAAAACGTGGGGAAACATTGATATTAAGCATATATTGAAATTCATTCAAATACGAGATGTTCAAACCAGGTCTTAAGAAAGCTCGTAAAGCATCACAATTTAGTAAACGTTAATTCGAAAGAATTACTATACTTACAAAGAGCACCTTTCGGGGTGTTCTTTTTGTACTTTCTTACTAAATTGGCGCAATTGACACAGTTGTTGCGACTTTAGTCGCTTACAAATGTGGCTGCAATCTGACAAAGTCAGTTGCCTCAAAACGTTAATCAATACGATACTATCAACGTTTCAAAGCACTCGAAAGTTTGTCTTATTGTTTCTTTTTATACTCTTAAGAAATCAAAAGCAATATAAGTTGTCAGCTCTTTATTACAAAAACATTAATTAGAATTCTAGCATTATCTTCAGTCTAAAATCAGTATTTTGAGTTGTACGAGATCAGTTTTCGAATTTGCTCTTTGAATTTTGTCTAGTCTTACTTCATTTTCCCCTGAAGTTAAGTTTTTACTCAGAATCATTAGTTAAAAAGGAAAAAGAACGCGTTTTCATCTTTGAGTTTGAAGTTTATAAAATAGGATAAAAGTGCTGAAATTTAGATATTACAGACAAAATAAAATTTTTAAAAGCTACAGAGAAACATGGTATAATGTAATTAAAGGAGGTAGCATATATCCTTAGATATAGATAAAGAAAATATGACAATCATGGGAGTAGCTTTTGAAAACCGATCCGTTTTTAAGAGTGTTTGGTATGCTTTAAGTACAAATATGATTGAAGGATGGCGACCTACGGTTAGTGATGTTGAAAAATTACGAGATGAAGCTCTTGCTCTGGGGATGGCTTAATGAAGCGTAAATGTTATGATTCTTATGACTATATTGATCCAGATAATTTATATACCTATCCGGGTTCTTCAGTTCTAAGAAATAAGCAGGAAGAACGAGATGAGAAAAAAGCACGCGAGCTGGAATATCGAATGGTTGCTAGTAAGAGTTTGAAATTATTTATCAATCCTATCTTAGAAAGGTTGAAAAGGGATAACTCTTTAATAACATCTTGATTTGTTAAAAGATATTTTGTCCACTACATTTTTTCAATTGACTATTATTTGTCATAGATATAACAGATAGAACATTGCATTCAGAATAACGAAAAACGCATCAAAAATGGTGCGTTCTGTTTTTATGCTACCATAAAAGGAGGACAACAAATTGAAAATTTTTAAGGGAGAGTTTTATCGAATCTCTGTATTGACAGACAAGCTAGTAAGGTTAGAATACTCTCAAACTGGAAGTTTTGAGGATAGAACGACACAACTTATCTATAATAGAGATTTTGGTCAAGTTTCGTTAGATTATATCGAGACATCAAACGTACTAGATATTATGACGGACTATTTTCATCTGCACTTTAATAAAGGAGAATTTAATGCCGAAAATTTATTTATAGAATTAAAAGGAAATTTTGCCGTATATGGTAGTCGCTGGTATTTTGGTGAATCTATTGAAACGTTAAAAGGAACAGCTCGGACTCTGGATAAGGCAGATGGAGCCATCTCGTTAGAAGATGGAATTATTAGCCGAAATGGTATAGCCTTATTGGATGATTCTCAAGGATTTATTTGGGATGAACAGTCTGGTTATATTGAGAGAGAAAATCAAATTGACCTCTATTTCTTTGCCTATGGACATGATTATAGAGGAGCAATCAGAGACTTTTACCATTTGACTGGCTCAACACCCTTGTTGCCAAGATATGCTTTAGGTAATTGGTGGAGTAGATATTGGCCTTATACGTCGGATGAATACTTGGATTTAATAGACAGATTTGAAACAGAGAAAATTCCATTATCTATCGGTGTTTTAGATATGGATTGGCATATAACTGAAATTCCAGCCCGTTTTGGAAGTGGCTGGACAGGATATAGTTGGAATAAAAACTTAATACCTAATCCAGAACAGTTATTGCAACAACTTCATGATAGAAAGTTAAAACTCTCCTTAAATGTCCATCCTGCTGATGGTATACGGGCTTATGAAGAAGCTTATCCTCGAGTTGCCAAACGATTGGGGTTAAATGTAGAACTAGAAGAACCTGCTATTTTTGATTTTTTTAATCCCTCTTTTAGGGAAGCCTACTTTAAAGATGTTCATTATGAGCTAGAAAAGCAAGGAGTAGATTTTTGGTGGATTGACTGGCAACAAGGGACTCAAGGTATGTTGGATCCACTGTGGCTTTTAAACCATTATCACTATCAGGATAGTTGTAAAAATGCAGAAGGTGGCTTAATTTTATCAAGGTATGCAGGTCCTGGTAGTCACCGCTACCCTGTTGGTTTTTCAGGGGACACTATTATTAGTTGGAATTCCTTAAGATTTCAACCTTATTTTACAGCGACAGCATCTAATATCGGTTATAGTTGGTGGAGCCATGATATCGGTGGGCACATGCTGGGAGATTATGACGAAGAGCTACAAACTAGATGGCTACAGTTTGGCGTTTTTAGTCCGATAACTCGATTACATAGTTCTAGAAGTCCCTTTAATAGTAAAGAACCTTGGTTTTTTTCAGAAACAACATCTAAGATTATGAAGAAATACCTTCGTTTGAGACATCAGATGATTCCCTATCTATACACTATGAATGTAAAGACACACGAGGAAGGTGCCCCTTTAATCAGCCCAATGTATTATTTCTACCCAGAGAATGATGAGAGCTATAATGTTCCAAACCAATACTTTTTTGGAACAGAACTGATGGTGGCTCCCATTGTAGAAAAGATGGATTTGGCATTCCAATCTGCAAAAGTAGATGTATGGTTCCCTGAAGGTGAATGGTATGACTTCTTTTCAGAGAAAAAATATACAGGTGGTGTGAAGTTAAGTGTTTATAGAGACATCTCGACTATACCTGTGTTTGCAAAAAGTGGTGCCATCATTCCCTTGGTTGGTTCTGAGATAGATATGGGTGTTGATTTACCTGAAGTTGTAGATTGGTATGTATTCCCAGGCAAACAACATTCTTTTGAAATGATTGAAGATCAAAATGGTCAAAGATATAAAACAAGATTATCAATCGACTGGGAAATGGGGATGGTAGAGTTAACATTACAAGGAGATTCTAGTATCGTTCCAAGCAATAGAAAACATAGAATTCATTTTAAAGGAACGAATGTGTCTATAATTGAATTGCCAAATAAGAATGATACAGCTAGATTTGAATGTAAAGATAATAAAACATTATCTTTAAATGATGAAGTTTTTAGACTACTAAAGACTGCTTCTCTTCCATATGAATTAAAAGATAGATTGTTAAATCAATTCATCAATGCCAAAAATTCTCATGACTTAATGAATATCTTGCATCATCAGGATAAGGAATTGAGAGGGCGTTTATTGGAAATGATATTTACTAGCCAAAACTAATTGAGACATTTCGTACACAATTTCTATTATTTAATTACTAATTATTTATTTTTTAATGTGTAATAGTTTTACATCTCTATGCTTATTGACTTGTATTTTAGTAATTACAAGTTTGGCATAGGGATGTTTTTTGTTTACTGAAGAGTAAAGGATAAGTATGTTTCAAGGTTTGAAACATTTTTTAATACTCTTCGAAAATCAAATTCAAACCACGTCAACGTCGCCTTGCCGTACTCAAGTACAGCCTGCGGCTAGTTTCCTAGTTTGCTCTTTGATTTTCATTGAGTATAAACTAAACAAGAGAAATTTTTAAAGGTGATTTCTCAAAGTAACTTCCACTTGCCTGACCGAAGTGGAAGTTAGTCTGAAATGGATTTTTATGGTGGAATTAAGTATGAGACGTGTGATTTTTTCAGAAAATTTTCTAAAATAAACAGGATTTGTTTGACATTTGTTTGAAAATTCTGTAAAATGAATTATTATATCGTTCAAGGAGAATATATATGGAAAAACAGAAAACATTTTTTGGACATCCTATGGGCTTGTCCACCCTCTTCTTTACAGAGATGTGGGAACGCTTTTCTTACTATGGGATGCGAGCTATCCTACTTTACTATATGTACTATAGTGTGCAAGATGGTGGGTTGGGGATGGATAAGACCACAGCTGCATCGGTTATGGCGATTTATGGCTCACTGGTATTTTTGTCCTCGGTTATCGGTGGTTTTGTCAGTGACCGTATTTTAGGAAGCCGTAAGACTGTCTTTTACGGTGGAATTCTGATTATGCTAGGGCATATTGCTTTGGCAACACCTTTTGGACAAGTGGCTCTCTATCTTTCTATTGCCTTGATTATCTTTGGTACTGGATTTTTAAAACCCAATATCTCAGATATGGTGGGGGGAATTTATGAGAAAGAGGATGATAGACGGGATGCAGGTTTTAGTATCTTTGTCTTTGGTATTAACTTAGGTGCCTTCGTTGCCCCTTATTTAGTAGGTTATCTAGGTCAGGAAGTCAATTTCCATCTAGGTTTCTCATTAGCTGCCATTGGGATGTTCTTTGGTCTGGTGAAGTATGTTTTAGATGGGAAGAAATATCTGCCTGAATCAAGTCTTTACCCCACTGATCCACTTTCACAGAAGGACCAGCAGACCTTGATTAAACGCTTACTGCTTACACTTGTCGTGGTTATTCTCGTGCTTATAGGTTTAGTCTTTACTCATCAGTTTAACGTAGATATGATTGTTAATATCTTTACAGTGATTGCGGTAATCATTCCAATCTATTATTTCTTCAAAATTTTATCTAGTCAGAAAATAACTGCCACTGAGAGATCTCGAGTATTTGCTTACATTCCTCTATTTATCGCTGGGGTGCTCTTCTGGTCTATTGAGGAGCAGGGTTCTGTTGTTCTTGCTCTATTTGCGGATGATCAAACTCGACTTTACTTTACTGTATTTGGGAATCAGATTCATTTCCCATCTAGCTTTTTCCAAAGTATCAATCCACTTTTCATTATGATTTATGTGCCGATTTTTGCATGGTTGTGGGGGAAAATGGGTAAAAAGCAACCGTCCTCTTCTAAGAAATTTGCTTACGGTTTATTAGCTGCAGGTTTATCCTTCTTGTGGATGATGTTACCAGGGATGATCTTTGGGACAGATGTTAAGGTCAGTCCTTTCTGGTTGATTATGAGTTGGGCTATTGTGATTGTGGGGGAGATGTTGATTTCGCCTATTGGTTTATCAGTCACTACTAAGCTAGCACCAAAATCCTTCCAAGCACAAATGATGTCTATCTGGTTCTTGAGTAACGCTGCTGCCCAAGCTATCAATGCTCAAATTGTAAAATTTTATACAAGCGAAACTGAAGTAACTTACTATGGAATTGTTGGAGGAATTACGATTGTATTCGGTATTATCTTACTCTTCTACGTTCCACGTATTGAAAAACTAATGTCTGGTATCAAATAGAGAAAAACTGGAATTTCTGTAGGGATTTTAAAAGTTAGATTAATTATTTATTCAAAGGATTTAGTTCTGTATGGTACAGGGCTAAGTCCTTTTAGTTTGATTAAAACTCTTCGAAAATCAAATTCAAACCGCGTCAACGTCGCCTTGCCGTATGTGTAGGATACTGACTACGTCAGTTCCATCTACAACCTCAAAACGGTGTTTTGAGCAACCTGCGGCTAGTTTCCTAGTTTGCTCTTTGATTTTCATTGAGTATAAAACTCACGCTGTTTCTGCTTTTCCTAGTGGACATTTGTCTACTTTTTTTATATAATAAAACTAAACCATATTGGTTGATTTCTAAAAATATGGATTCAAGCATCGATTAGTCTTTCTAAGGGAGATAATATCCATTAAAGCATCATAATAGGAGGTGAAGTATGTATCAGCCAGAAAAATTAAAGGCTCGGAGGAAAGAGTTAAAACTGACACAGAGGGAAATTGCAGAGCAACTTGGGATTAGCTTTCAGGCTTACTCAGCTTGGGAACGTGGAGTCAAGGAACCGTCCAAGGAGAAGGTATTCCAGCTAGAGAATATTTTAAAAGTGCCAAAAGGATATTTTACTCAGATCGAGATTGTCCGTCTCTACCATAGCCTCTCCAAGCAAGGGCGGGAGAAGGTTGTTCTCTATGCTCGCAACCTGGCTCAAGAGGAGCAAGCCCAGAAAGTGACAGCTATGCCAGAGCGCCTCTACGAGTACCGTGTTTATGAACGCATGTCAGCAGGAATTGGGGCTTCGGTCTACGATGATCAGAATTTTGATACGGTTTACTTTAATGAGGAGTTGGCTCATGATTTTGCGTCCTGGGTGTCTGGGGACTCCATGGAACCTAAATACCAAAATGGTTCAGTGGCACTGATTCGAGAGACAGGATTTGACTATGACGGGGCGGTTTATGCAGTGGTTTGCAACAACCAGACCTATATCAAACGGGTCTATCGAGAGGAGAATGGATTGCGTCTGGTCTCTATCAATCCTAAATACAAGGATATTTTCATCTCCTATGAGGAAGATCCTCGGATTGTTGGCATTATCGTTGGGAACTTTGTACCAATGGAGGGCTAGTCAATGGGCTACTTTGATTATTCCAGAGAGCCCAAAAGTGACATTGCTTTTGTCGATATGAAATCCTTTTATGCCAGTGTTGAGTGCGTGAAAAGGGGCTTACATCCGCTGAAAACCTCGCTTTGTGTCATGAGTCGCGCGGATAACTCAACTGGTCTTATCCTAGCCTCCTCTCCCCTGTTTAAGAAGATTTTTGGCAAGTCAAATGTTGGTCGGGCCTATGATTTGCCTTTTGATATCAAAACGCGAAAATTTTCCTATTACAATGCTCGAAAGCAAGGGCTACCGACTGACTCGGACTATGTTCGCTACATCGAAGATTGGGCTCAAGTGACCTTGATTGTCCCTCCTCGAATGGACGAGTACATTGCAGTCAATATGGAAATCCAGCGAATCTTTCAGAATTATGGCAGTCCAGATGATATTTATCCTTACTCTATCGATGAGGGCTTTATTGACCTGACTAGTTCACTTAATTATTTCATTTCAGACAAGAGTCTCTCTCGCAAAGACAAGCTGGATATGCTTTCTGCTCGTATTCAGAGGGATATTTGGAGGCAGACAGGAATCTACTCTACAGTAGGTATGTCCAATGCCAATCCCTTACTGGCCAAGTTGGCTCTGGATAATGAGGCTAAGCACACTCCGACCATGAGGGCCAACTGGTCTTACCAGGATGTGGAAGAGAAGGTCTGGTCCATTCTCAAGATGACCGACTTTTGGGGAATTGGCAGGCGGATGGAGAAACGCTTGCATGCTCTGGGGATTTTTTCCATCAAGGAATTGGCAACCAGCAATCCCGACCAGCTAAAGAAAATTCTGGGTCAGGCTGGTCTGCGTTTGTGGTTTCATGCCAACGGGATTGATGAGAGCAATGTTCATAAGCCCTATAAAGCCAAATCCAAGGGCCTGGGGAATTCTCAAATCTTGCCGAGAGACTACGTGAAGCTACGGGATATTGAAATTATTCTCCGAGAAATGGCGGAGCAGGTAGCTATTAGACTGAGAAGGTCTGGCAAGAAAACAACCCTTGTCTCTATCTATGTCGGTTTCTCTAAACAGGAGGTCAGGTCGTCTATTCACACACAAATGAAGGTCGAACCGACCAATAAAACAGCTGTCTTAACGGATTATGTTTTGAAGCTATTTCATAACAAATACACTTCTGGAGCGGTTAGAAGTGTCGGAGTTAACTATTCAGACTTTGTAGACGAGTCCTTTGGATTGATTTCCCTCTTTGATGATGTTGATAAGTTAGAAAAAGAAGAAAGGCTCCAGACGGCCATTGACTCCATTCGGGAACAATTTGGTTTTACTTCCCTTTTAAGAGCCAATGCACTGGAAGAAGCCTCTAGGAGTCTTGCCAGAAGCAAGCTGATTGGAGGACATTCTGCTGGAGGATTAGATGGATTAAAATGATTGATCGTTCTTATTTACCTTTTCAATCTGCGCGAGATTATCAAGATCCAGGTATGCAGAAGTGGATGGGGTTTTACCTCTCAGAACACACCAGTTCGCTCAGTGAAGAAAAAAAACGTGTTGATTTTTCGATAGATTTGGACCCAGTTGAGAAACTACATTTGCTTTCTCAACTTTATGTTGGCCAACTTAAGGGAAGTTTTGTGGTCAAGGAAAAGAAGCAGAAAACCACTATCATCGGTGAGGTAAGAGAGTTATCACATCAAACTCTATCTATTAGGACAAACGAGGGATGTAGGTTGATAGAGGTTGCAGATATCCTAGAAATTCGGCTGTGGGAGGAGGGAGTTTATGACTAGAAAAGAGCTGTATGAAAACAAACTGCAGATGGATTATTTTTCAGATGACTATATTCGTTTTGAAGAGGATTTTCAAAAATACTCTGCCATGAACGTACCCTTGACTTTCTTGATTGATGACATCCTACGAACCATGGCGATGAATCAGAAAAACTACTTTGTCTTAAACAAGGAAAATGCCAAGGATGGGCGGGAGCATAGCTTTTATTTTAGGGTGGTAACTGAAAAAGCGTGTCCTAGAAATCGGACCTATACATACTCAGGAGTCAAGAATAGCAGTCAGTAGTGCCTTGTCTGCTATGAATGTATCATTTTTACAACACTTCATGGTTCATATCGTGGGGTGTTTTTAAGTCAAAGTTAATTAAAAATCTCACTATTCATTAGGCTAAAGGAAACCTAATCATAGTGAGATTGTGAATTATAGTAGGGTTCGTATGGCCTCTTCAATTTGTTTTGGGTCTGTTTTTGAAGAGAAGCGTTCAAAGACCTGCCCATCACGACCAATGAGAAACTTAGCGAAATTCCATTCGACTCGTTTTCCCAGTGGTCCAGATTTCTGGTCTTTCAACCAAACATAGAGAGGATCTGCCTCCTTACCGTTGACCTTGATCTTGGCAAAACGTGGGAAGGTGGTTTGATAGTGTAGGCTACAGAAGGCGTTGATTTCTTCTGCGCTACCTGGTGCTTGTCCCATAAACTGATTGCAAGGGAAGTCTAAAATCTCAAAACCTTGTTCTTGATAACGGTCATAGAGTTCTTGGAGAGCTTGATACTGGGGTGTTAAACCACATCCGGTAGCAGTGTTGACAACCAAGAGAATCTTACCACGATAGGCATTTAGTGAGGTTTCTTGATTGTCTTGGTTCAAGACTGAAAAATCGTATAGTGAAGTCATTGCTTGCTTTTCTCCTTCTGTTTGGTATTTTTAGGAGTTTTCTCCTCCTGAAGTGATAGAAATCCGTAGGTCAGAGTTCCAAAAATACTACCGATAATCAGGCCATACATCAGGAAAGGAACACTTTTATCGAATTGCATGAGCAACTTCCCAAAATCTGAAAAGGACATCTGCTGAACGAAGACTTTATGAAAGATGAGTAGGGTAAAGAGGCCAATCTGAAGACCGATAAACACAACCCAGCTTCGAAATTTGATTTGGGCTTTGCTGTAGGTTTTGAGGATGATTTCTGACTTGTCATCTTTTTCCAGATGGAGTTCTTTGACGGCTCTTTGAGTTTTTAAAGTAATGAAAAAAATGAGTCCAGAGTAAACGTAGGGCATAGCATAGCGAACGGCTTCTATGAAGCGTCCAAATAACAGATAAAACAAGAAGAGGAAGAAGGAAGAATAAACGATTTGAACCATAGAACGGGCACAAGCCTTGTAGATAATTTCTTGCCGGCATTCATCAAAAGGGCCTTGGATGTGAAAGAGATTTCGGAGTAGGCGAGTGGTTAAGTCTTCTTTTTTCATACTAGTAACCTCCTAAATGAGTGGTTTTACTGACTTTCTTTTACGAATTGATAGAGATAATAAAGATAAGTGATAGAAGAAAGGCTAGCGATAGTCAGCAGTAAATAATATTTCCAATCGCTTGAGATGAGCATCAGTTGTGGTAAAGATAGAATCATAAAGCATAGTGCTAAGTTGAGTATGCGTGTTTTTTGGGAGTCAATCTTTAGATAAGTCAGTCCTTTGTTAAGGGCTGGAACAAAGACTAGCACGAGGAATATCTCTCTGATTAAGTTCCCTGAAACGATGATGAAGATGAGAAGAGAACTGAACAAAAGATGATAGGTAAGTAAAGTTACTAGTGATTTCATAGGGCACCTCCTAATCCTGGTCTTTTTTAGCTCTTGCAATACGAAGTGAGTCGACAATATGTATCATCACTCCGAAAAAGAAAGCTCCCAGTATAGTTTTGAAAATATGTTTTGTATTTAGAAGAGAAGTGATAAAATTTGGATTTTCACTTGTTAGGGTATCAATGGGTGGAATTATAAAAAATATTATTGTTCCATAAATAGAACCTGCTTTCAGACCAGGATAACGTAACTGTTTCTTTTCTTTTTTCATATGTTTGCTCCTAATCCTCATCTTGCTCTTTCTTAGTTTTTGCAATGCGACGGGAAATGAGGAACTGTATGCTTGCTCCGAAGAAGATAGAACCGAGAATGCTTGATACACCATTTCTTATAGTGAGAAGAGAACGAAAATAGTCCGGACTTTCACCTACGAGTATACTGAGAAGAGGAGTTATAAAAAACATCCATAGACCAAAGAACGAACCTGCTTTCAGACCTGGGTAATGTAGTTGCTTACTTTCTTTCTCACTCAGCATATCTGGTTCAATAGTTGTAATCCCTGTTTTTTTCATTTGGTAGGTAACATAGCCAGCAGCAATGAGGGCAATCACTAAAATCAGAGGAGGATAGATTAGAGCCACTTCTTGAGGGTATTTATAGGCCAGAAGGAGTGGAATAAGATTTCCGAAAATCATCAGATAAAAGAGGACGATAAAGACTTGGTTACCGATACGATCGGCCTCACGCCGTTTGTATTCGTCAAGGGGACCAGAAATACCGTATGTGCGTTTGATCAGTTTTTCAGTGAAGGTTTCTTTTTTCATGAGTTTGCTCCTTTTTTAAAAATCTTCCTCCCAAAAGAGACTGTTGAGGTCAGTTTGGAGGCTGCGGGCGAGATTGAGACAGAGTTCCAGAGTTGGGTTGTACTTGTCGTTCTCAATCATATTGATGGTTTGTCTCGAGACACCGATATCCTTGGCGAGTTCGAGCTGTGAAATACCTAGTTCCTTGCGAAATTCTTTCACACGATTCATCTGTTCTCCTTTCTGATTTGTATCGCATATATTTGACTATATTATATTCTTCTATAGAGCGAATGTCAAGCATATTTGACATATTTCTTAAAGAAATCTTACTTGTTTTTGGCCTATTTGTCTGACTAGTGCAAGCTAGTCAGATTTGTGGTAAAATAGATAAGATATGACAAAAGAATTTCATCATGTAACGGTCTTACTCCACGAAACGATTGATATGCTCGACGTAAAGCCTGACGGTATCTACGTTGATGCGACTTTGGGTGGAGCGGGCCATAGCGAATATTTATTAAGTAAATTAAGTGAAAAAGGCCATCTCTATGCCTTTGACCAGGATCAGAATGCTATTGATAATGCACAAAAACGCTTGGCACCCTACATTGAAAAGGGAATGGTGACCTTTATCAAGGATAACTTCCGTCATTTACAGGCACGTTTGCGTGAAATTGGTGTTCAGGAAATTGATGGAATTTGTTATGACTTGGGAGTGTCTAGTCCTCAGCTGGACCAGCGTGAGCGTGGTTTTTCTTATAAAAAGGATGCGCCACTGGACATGCGGATGAATCAGGATGCTAGTTTGACAGCCTATGAAGTGGTGAATCACTATGACTATCATGACTTAGTTCGTATTTTCTTCAAGTATGGTGAGGATAAATTCTCTAAACAGATTGCGCGTAAGATTGAACAAGCTCGGGAAGTCAAGCCAATCGAGACTACGACTGAATTGGCAGAAATTATTAAGTCGGCCAAACCTGCCAAGGAACTCAAGAAGAAGGGCCATCCTGCTAAGCAGATTTTCCAAGCTATTCGAATTGAAGTTAACGATGAACTGGGGGCGGCAGATGAGTCTATCCAGCAGGCTATGGATATGTTGGCTCTAGATGGTAGAATCTCAGTGATTACCTTTCATTCCTTAGAAGACCGCTTGACCAAGCAATTGTTCAAGGAAGCTTCAACAGTTGAAGTTCCAAAAGGCTTGCCTTTCATTCCAGATGATCTCAAGCCCAAGATGGAATTGGTGTCCCGTAAACCAATCTTGCCAAGTGCAGAAGAATTAGAAGCCAATAACCGCTCGCACTCAGCTAAGTTGCGCGTGGCCAGAAAAATTCACAAGTAAGAGGAAAAAATGGTAGATAAAAAAGAAACAACCAGTCAATTCTTGCAGAGTCGTATAAAAAAATTCTCCCGTGTGGAGAAGGCTTTTTATCTTTCCATTGCGTTTACAGCTCTCGTTTTGGCGCTTAGTATTATTTTTATGCAGACTCGACTCCTACAAGTACAAAATGATCTGACAAAAATCAATGCGCAGATAGAGGAGAAGAAGACAGAGTTGGATGATGCCAAACAAGAGGTAAATGAATTGTTGAGGGCAGAACGCTTGAAAGAAATCGCAAATTCTAAGGACTTAAAATTGAATAATGAGAATATTCGATCAGCGGAGTAAGATATGAAGTGGACAAAAAAAATAACCCGATTTGCGATTAGAAACCGTAAATCTCCAGCAGAAAACCGTAAAATAGTGGGGAAGTACATCAGCTTGTTAGCTGTCGTACTTTTCGCTGTCTTTTTGGTCAATTTTGCTGTTATTATCGGGAGTGGTAGTAAATTTGGAACGGATCTAGTCAAAGAGGCTAAGAAAGTTCACCAAATAACCCGTATAGTCCCTGCCAAGCGTGGGACTATTTATGACCGAAATGGAGTCCCGATTGCTGAAGACGCAACCTCCTATAATGTCTATGCTGTCATTGATAAAAAATACAAATCAGCAACGGGTAAAATTCTTTATGTAGAAGATGCCCAGTTTAATAAGGTAGCAGAGGTTTTCCATAAGTATTTGGATATGGACGAGGCTTATGTTAAAGAACAATTGTCTCAACCGAATCTGACTCAAGTTTCTTTTGGTGCCAAAGGAAATGGAATTACCTATGCCAATATGATGGCTATTAAAAAGGATTTGAAAGACGCTAGTGTTGAAGGAATTGACTTCACAACTAGCCCAAACAGAAGCTATCCAAATGGACAATTCGCTTCTAGTTTTATTGGTTTAGCTCAACTCCATGAAAATGAGGATGGTAGCAAGAGTTTGCTGGGAACTTCTGGGATGGAGAGTTCCTTGAATAGTATTCTTGCAGGGAAAGATGGCATTATTACCTATGAAAAAGATCGTCTGGGTAATATTGTCCCCGGAACGGAACAAGTTTCCCAACAAACGGTAGATGGCAAGGATGTTTATACAACGATTTCCAGCACCCTTCAGTCCTTCATGGAGACACAGATGAATGCCTTTCAAGAGAAAGTAAAAGGCAAGTATATGACAGCAACCTTGGTTAGTGCTAAAACGGGGGAAATTCTTGCAACGACGCAACGGCCGACCTTTGATGCAGATACTAAGGAAGGGCTGACTAAGGACTTTGTTTGGCGTGATATCCTCTATCAAAGTAACTATGAACCAGGGTCAACCATGAAGGTCATGACTCTCGCTGCTGCTATTGATAATAACACTTTCCCAGGAGGAGAAGTTTTCAATAGTAGTGAGTTAAAAGTAGCAGATGCTACTATCCGAGATTGGGACGTCAATGAAGGATTAACTGGCGGAGGAATGATGACCTTTTCTCAAGGTTTCGCGCACTCAAGTAACGTTGGGATGACGCTTCTTGAGCAAAAGATGGGAGATGCTACCTGGCTTGATTATCTAAATCGCTTTAAATTTGGTGTTCCGACTCGTTTTGGCTTGACGGATGAATATGCAGGTCAACTTCCAGCTGACAATATCGTAAATATTGCTCAGAGTTCATTTGGACAAGGGATTTCAGTAACCCAGACGCAAATGATTCGTGCCTTCACGGCTATTGCCAACGATGGAGTCATGTTAGAACCTAAATTTATCAGTGCCTTGTATGACCCAAATGACCAATCCGTTCGGAAATCTCAAAAAGAGATTGTAGGAAATCCTGTTTCCAAAGATGCAGCCAGTCTAACTCGAACCAACATGGTTTTGGTAGGAACAGATCCAGTTTATGGAACCATGCATAACCACAGCACAGGCAAGCCAACTGTAACTGTTCCTGGTCAAAATGTCGCCCTCAAGTCCGGTACAGCCCAGATTGCCGATGAGAAAAATGGAGGTTACTTAGTTGGTACGACCAATTACATTTTTTCTGCTGTATCGATGAACCCTGCTGAAAATCCTGATTTTATTCTCTATGTGACGGTTCAACAGCCTGAGCATTATTCAGGTATTCAGTTGGGGGAATTTGCCAATCCTATCTTGGAAAGGGCAGTGGCTATGAAAGATTCCCTTAACCTCCAATCTACCGCTAAAACGTTAGATCAGGTAACCAATCAAAGCGCTTATGCCATGCCTAGCATCAAGGACATTTCACCTGGCGATTTGGCGGAAGCCTTACGTCGCAATATTGTGCAACCAATCGTTGTGGGAACAGGAACAAAGATTAAAGAATCATCTGTAGAAGAAGGGACTAATCTTGCACCTAACCAGCAAGTTCTCCTCTTATCTGATAAAGCAGAGGAAGTTCCAGATATGTATGGTTGGACAAAAGCAACCGCAGAAGCTTTTTCTAAGTGGTTAAATATAGAACTTGTATTTGAAGGTTCGGGCTCTACTGTGCAGAAGCAAGATGTTCGTGCTAACACAGCAATCAAGGACATTAAAAAAATTACATTAACTTTAGGAGACTAATATGTTTATTTCCATCAGTGCTGGAATTGTGACATTTTTACTAACTTTGGTAGGAATTCCGGCCTTTATCCAATTTTATAGAAAGGCGCAAATTACAGGCCAGCAGATGCATGAGGATGTCAAACAGCACCAGGCAAAAGCTGGCACGCCAACTATGGGGGGACTTGTTTTCCTCATTGCTGCAGTTGTGGTGAGTTTCTTCGTTGCTCTTTTTTCAAAACAATTGACCAATAATGTGGGAATGATTTTGTTCATCTTGGTCCTTTATGGACTTGTCGGATTTTTAGATGACTTTCTCAAGGTCTTTCGTAAAATCAATGAGGGGCTGAATCCTAAGCAAAAATTGGCTCTTCAGCTCCTAGGAGGGGTCGTTTTCTACCTTTTCTATGATCGCGGTGGCGATATGCTTTCAGTCTTTGGTTACCAAGTACATCTAGGGATTTTCTATATTCTTTTCGCCCTTTTTTGGCTAGTTGGTTTTTCAAATGCAGTCAACTTGACCGACGGTATTGACGGTCTAGCTAGTGTTTCAGTGGTGATTAGTTTGTCTGCTTATGGAATTATTGCCTATGTGCAAGGTCAGATGGATATTCTTCTGGTGATTCTGGCCATGATTGGTGGTTTACTCGGTTTCTTCGTCTTTAACCATAAGCCTGCTAAAGTCTTTATGGGAGATGTGGGAAGTTTGGCTTTAGGTGGAATGCTGGCAGCTATCTCTATGGCCCTCCACCAAGAATGGACTCTCTTGATTATCGGAATTGTTTATGTCTTTGAAACAACTTCGGTCATGATGCAAGTCAGCTATTTCAAACTGACAGGTGGTAAACGTATTTTCCGTATGACGCCTGTGCATCACCATTTTGAACTTGGAGGATTGTCTGGTAAAGGAAATCCTTGGAGCGAGTGGAAGGTTGACTTCTTCTTTTGGGGAGTAGGACTTCTAGCAAGTCTCTTGACACTAGCAATTTTGTATTTGATATAAGAATGGCACTCTGATGTTTCAGGGTGTTTTTGCTTTTTAAAAAAATATTGGTCAATTAAAGTCAAATCTCTTGACCTTTTCTGACTAATGTAGTATATTATGAACGTAAGGTAAATGAAAGCCTTACTAGAACACTTATTTAAAGTAAAAAAGAAAGAGGTGGGGTCTATGTTTAATCTAGAAATCTTCAGAAGTAAAGATAGTCTACTCCTGCTTGAAAAAGAAAAACCAGAAATAGTACGTAGAGTAGCAATCTAGCTAGTCTAAATTTTTTAAAACAAAGGTCAAAGATAGTCAATATCAGTAATAATAAATAACAAAAAGAGGTAAAGAATATGAATAACAACTTTAATAATTTTAACAACATGGATGATTTATTTAACCAATTGATGGGTGGTATGCGAGGATACAGTTCTGAAAATCGTCGTTACTTGATTAATGGACGTGAAGTGACACCTGAGGAATTTGCTCACTATCGTGCGACTGGTCAATTACCAGGAAATGCAGAAGTTGATGGAAAAATGCCACAACAGGCATCAGGTATGAAACAAGACGGTGTGCTTGCTAAACTAGGTCGTAACTTGACAGCAGAAGCTCGTGAAGGCAAGTTGGATCCTGTTATCGGACGAAACAAGGAAATTCAAGAGACATCTGAAATCCTTTCACGCCGTACTAAGAACAATCCTGTTTTAGTCGGAGACGCAGGTGTTGGTAAGACAGCAGTTGTCGAAGGTTTGGCACAAGCCATTGTGAATGGTGATGTTCCAGCTGCTATTAAGAATAAGGAAATTATTTCCATTGATATCTCAGGTATTGAGGCTGGGACTCAATACCGTGGTAGCTTTGAAGAAAACGTTCAAAACTTAGTCAATGAAGTAAAAGAAGCGGGAAATATCATTCTCTTCTTTGATGAAATTCACCAAATTCTCGGTGCTGGTAGCACTGGTGGAGACAGTGGTTCTAAAGGGCTTGCGGATATTCTCAAGCCAGCTCTCTCTCGTGGAGAATTGACAGTGATTGGGGCAACAACTCAAGACGAATATCGTAACACCATCTTGAAGAATGCAGCCCTTGCTCGTCGTTTCAACGAAGTGAAGGTCAATGCTCCTTCAGCAGAGGATACTTTTAAAATCCTTCAAGGAATTCGTGATCTCTATCAACACCACCACAATGTCATCTTGCCAGACGAAGTTTTGAAAGCGGCGGTGGATTATTCTGTTCAGTATATTCCTCAACGTAGCTTGCCAGATAAGGCTATTGACCTTGTCGATGTAACGGCAGCTCACTTGGCAGCTCAGCATCCTGTAACAGATGTGCATGCTGTTGAACGTGAAATTGAGGTAGAAAAAGACAAGCAAGAAAAAGCAGTTGAGGCAGAAGATTTTGAAGCAGCTCTAAACTATAAAACACGCATTGTAGAATTGGAAAAGAAAATCGAAAACCATACAGAAGATATGAAAGTGACTGCAAGTGTCAACGATGTGGCTGAATCTGTAGAACGAATGACCGGTATTCCAGTATCTCAAATGGGGGCTACGGACATCGAACGTTTGAAAGATATGGGTCATCGTTTGCAGACGAAAGTTATTGGTCAAGATAAGGCCGTTGAAGCAGTAGCAAAAGCTATCCGTCGTAACCGTGCTGGTTTTGATGAAGGTAACCGTCCAATCGGTAGCTTCCTCTTTGTAGGTCCTACTGGTGTTGGTAAGACTGAGTTGGCTAAACAATTGGCTCTTGATATGTTCGGAACGAAAGATGCTATCATCCGTTTGGACATGTCAGAATACAGCGACCGCACAGCCGTATCTAAATTGATTGGTACAACTGCAGGTTATGTTGGTTACGATGACAACAACAATACCTTGACAGAACGCGTCCGTCGCAATCCATACTCAATCGTACTTTTGGATGAGATTGAAAAAGCTGACCCTCAAGTCATCACCCTTCTCCTCCAAGTTTTGGACGATGGTCGTTTGACAGATGGTCAAGGTAACACTGTCAACTTCAAGAATACGGTGATTATCGCAACTTCAAACGCAGGCTTTGGTTACGAAGCTAACTTGACAGAAGATGCGGATAAACCAGAATTGATGGATCGTTTGAAACCTTACTTCCGTCCAGAATTCCTTAACCGTTTCAATGCTGTCATCGAATTCTCACACTTGAGCAAAGAAGATCTTTCTAAGATTGTAGACCTTATGTTGGTTGAAGTTAACAAGACGCTTTCTAAGAAAGACATTGACTTGGCAGTGAGCGAAGCTGCTAAAGAATACATGACTGAGGAAGGCTACGATGAAGTCATGGGTGTTCGTCCACTCCGTCGTGTGGTTGAACAACAAATCCGTGACAAAGTCACAGACTTCCACTTGGATCATTTAGATGCTAAACATCTGGAAGCAGATATGGAAGATGGCGTTTTAGTCATTCGTGAAAAAGTTTAAGACAGAATTTTGAGAATAAAAAGAAGGAACCAGCTGAAAAACTGGTTCCTTTTTTGTGTTTAAATCACATGACGCTCAAATGCATCATCTGAAATCCCTTGTTCAAGGATGAGTTTAGCCCATTCTTTAGCAGAAAAGAGGCTGTGATCCTTGTAGTTACCGCAAGATTCGATGGTTGTTCCAGGGACGTCTTCCCAAGTAGTAGTTTCAGCGATTTCCTTGAGCGAATCCTTGATAACAGCTGCGATTTCAGCACTGGTGTGACGTCCCCACATAATCATGTGGAAACCTGTGCGGCAACCAAATGGTGAACAGTCAATCATGCCGTCAATGCGGGTGCGGATGAGTTTTGCTAAGAGGTGCTCAATAGTGTGAAGACTAGCAGTAGGGATAGAGTCTTCGTTTGGTTGCACCAAGCGAATGTCATAATTGGAGATGATGTCTCCTTTTGGTCCTGTTTCTTCCCCAATCAAGCGAACATAGGGTGCTTTAACAATGGTGTGGTCAAGTTCAAAACTTTCAACAATAACTTCTTTTGACATGGTAAATCCTTTCAGTTTTCTTCTTTCATTATAACATAAAGCTGGCTCTTGAGACAGAGAGAAAACCTCTCCGAGGGTGGAGAGGTTCGAAGCTTTACTTACGATACAAGCGGTCGTATTGGTAGTAAGGGTCAAAGGTTACATTGATACCTAGCTTGCGAAGGACATTCTTGTCTTCATCTGTCAAGATGATGGTTGAGTGAGCTTCGCTTCCTTTGAGGTTACCAAGTTCTTCCATGGCATGCGCAGCGTCAGGGTTTTCCGTAGCTGTGATAGCAAGTGCAATCAGGATTTCATTTGAATGAAGGCGTGGATTGCGGCTACCGAGATGATCGATTTTAAGACCTTGGATTGGCTTAACAACTTCAGGTTCGATTAGTTTCACTTCTTTAGCAATATCAGCTGATTTCTTGATAGCGTTGATAAGAGCAGCTGCTGTAGGGCCAAAGAGTTCTGAGTTCTTACCTGTGACAATTTCCCCGCTAGGCAATTCAAGGGCTAGGGCTGGTCCGCCAGTTTCTTCTGCTTTTTGACGCGCAACGACAGCAACCTTGCGGTCTGCAGGTGTGATACCTAGGTCGTTCATAAGCAACTCAATTTTCTTGACAGCAGCTTCGCCAACTTTTTCGGCTTTGAAATCAAGAACAGTCTGATAGTAGCGACGGATGATTTCTTGTTTAGAAGCTTCGACAGCAGCTTCATCATCTGTAATAGCGAAACCAACCATGTTGACCCCCATATCTGTCGGTGAAGCGTATGGAGATTCACCTAGAATGCGTTCTAACATGCGCTTGAGCACTGGGAAAATCTCGATATCACGGTTGTAGTTGACAGTGGTTTCTCCATAGGTTTGGAGATGGAAGGGGTCAATCATGTTGACATCATCAAGGTCAGCTGTGGCAGCCTCGTAGGCCAAGTTGACTGGATGATGAAGGGGAAGATTCCAAACTGGGAAGGTTTCAAATTTAGCGTAGCCAGACTTGATACCATTGATTTGGTCGTGGTACATATTGGACATACAGGTTGCCAATTTTCCAGAACCAGGTCCAGGAGCAGTTACGACGATCAAGTTGCGACTGGTTTTGATGTAGTCATTTTTCCCCATACCTTCAGGAGAAATGATGTGGTCCATATCCGTCGGATATCCTTTGATTGGATAATGAAGATAAGAATCAATTCCATTTTTCTCAAGCTGGTTGCGGAAGGCATCTGCAGCTGGTTGGCCAGCGTACTGTGTGATGACAACAGAGCCAACAAAAATTCCCAATTCATTGAATTTATCAATCAGACGAAGAACTTCTTGGTCATAAGAAATGCCCAAGTCACCACGTGCTTTGGAATGTTCGATGTTGCTAGCATTAATGGCAATCACAACCTCAACCTGCTCTTTCAATTCTTGCAAGAGTTTGATTTTGTTGTCAGGCTCATAACCAGGAAGGACGCGAGCAGCGTGGAAATCTTCTAACATTTTGCCACCAAACTCCAAGTAGAGCTTGCCGTCAAATTGGTTAATGCGCTCCAAAATGTGGTCGCGCTGTAGATTCAAATATTGTTCAGAACTAAAAGCTTGTTTTTTCATTTTTTTACCTCTGACCTCTATTATAATAAAAAATTGGAAGTTAGGAAACTATGGACTTAAAAAAGGAATCAAAAAGATTAGGCAAACGCTTGCACAAAATTCCAAAAAGCGCTATCATAGACTACAGATTATTAAAATAATGAGGTAAGAAGATGCAAGAAAAATGGTGGCACAATGCCGTAGTCTATCAAGTTTATCCTAAGAGCTTTATGGATAGCAACGGAGATGGAATTGGCGATTTGCCAGGAGTTACCAGTAAGTTAGACTATCTAGCCAAGCTAGGAATCACAGCGATTTGGCTTTCTCCTGTTTATGACAGTCCTATGGATGATAATGGATATGATATTGCTGATTATCAAGCGATTGCAGCTATTTTCGGGACCATGGAGGATATGGACCAACTAATCGCTGAAGCTAAGAAACGTGATATTCGTATCATCATGGACTTGGTGGTCAATCATACCTCAGATGAGCATGCTTGGTTTGTCGAGGCCTGTGAAAATCCTGACAGCCCTGAACGTGACTACTATATCTGGCGAGATGAGCCCAACGATCTAGATTCTATCTTTAGTGGATCTGCTTGGGAATACGATGAAAAGTCAGGTCAATACTATCTCCACTTTTTCAGCAAGAAACAGCCTGATCTCAACTGGGAAAATGAAAAACTTCGCCAGAAAATCTATGAGATGATGAACTTTTGGATTGATAAAGGTATTGGTGGTTTCCGCATGGATGTCATTGACATGATTGGGAAAATTCCTGACGAGAAGGTAGTCAATAATGGTCCTATGCTCCACCCTTATCTCAAGGAGATGAATCAGGCGACCTTTGGAGATAAGAATCTCTTAACAGTAGGGGAAACATGGGGAGCAACACCAGAAATTGCTAAGCTCTACTCGGATCCAAAAGGGCAAGAGTTGTCTATGGTCTTCCAGTTTGAACATATCGGTCTTCAGTATCAGGAAGGTCAGCCTAAATGGCACTATCAAAAAGAACTGAATATTGCTAAGTTAAAAGAGATTTTCAACAAATGGCAGACAGAATTAGGAGTTGAGGACGGCTGGAATTCACTCTTTTGGAACAATCATGACCTTCCTCGTATCGTCTCAATATGGGGAAATGACCAGGAATACCGCGAAAAATCTGCCAAAGCCTTTGCAATCTTACTTCATCTCATGAGAGGAACTCCTTATATCTACCAAGGTGAGGAGATTGGGATGACCAACTATCCGTTTGAAACGCTGGAGCAAGTAGAAGATATTGAATCCCTCAACTATGCGCGTGAAGCTCTTGAAAAAGGTGTTCCGATGGAAGAAATCATGGACAGTATCCGTGTCATTGGTCGTGACAATGCCCGTACCCCTATGCAATGGGACGAAAGCAAAAATGCTGGTTTCTCAACAGGTCAACCTTGGTTGGCAGTGAATCCAAACTATCAAGCAATCAACGTTCAAGAAGCGCTGGCAAATCCAGATTCTATTTTCTATACCTATCAGAAACTGGTTCAAATCCGTAAGGAGAATAGCTGGCTGATTCGAGCTGATTTTAAATTGCTTGATACGGCTGAAAAGGTATTTGCCTATATCCGTAAAGATGGGGACTATCGTTTTCTAGTTGTGGCTAACTTGTCCAATGAAGAGCAAGACTTGACCGTAGAAGGAAACGTCAAATCGGTCTTAATTGAAAACACCGTGGCTCAAGAAGTTTTTGAAAAACAAATCTTAGCTCCATGGGATGCTTTCTGTGTGGAATTACTATAAATATTTTTTACAGAAAAATTTAAAATCGAAATCGTATAAAAACAAGGGAAGACTGTATGAAAGACAGAGATTCTTTGTTTTTTTATGACTAAAGTTTATAAATTTTCATTCTCGAAATTCAATTAACTTTACAAATTCCCACTATTTTGGTAAAATAAACTTATGTTACAAAAACTAACATAAAGGAGAAAGAAGATGACTACAAAAAAGCGTGTCCTTAGTGCGGGCCTGACTTTTGCAGCTGCCTTGCTTTTAGCTGCTTGCGGTCAATCAGGTTCAGATACAAAAACTTACTCATCAACCTTTAGTGGAAACCCAACTACATTTAATTATTTATTAGACTACTACGCTGATAATACAGCTATTATTACTAACCTAGTTGATGGCTTGCTTGAAAATGATAACCATGGAAACCTAGTTCCATCTTTGGCAGAAGACTGGTCTGTTTCAAGCGACGGTCTGACTTACACCTATAAACTGAGAAAAGATGCCAAATGGTTCACAGCTGACGGTGAAGAGTACGCCCCAGTCAAAGCACAAGATTTTGTGACAGGGATTAAGTACGCAGTGGACAATAAATCACAGGCCATTGACTTGATTCAAAACTCGATCAAGGGATTGAATGATTATATTACAGGAGTGGATTCTGACTTTTCTAAGGTTGGGGTGAAGGCCATTGACGACCAGACTGTTGAGTATACTTTGGCACGTCCAGAGCCATACTGGAATTCAAAAACAACCAATAGTATTCTTTTCCCGGTAAATGAAGAGTTTTTAAATTCAAAAGGGAAAGATTTTGGTACCCTATCTCCAGATAGCATTCTCTACAGCGGACCTTATTTGTTAAAAGATTTCACATCAAAATCATCTATCGAGTATGTGAAAAATCCGCATTACTATGATCATGATAAAGTATCAATTGAACATGTTAAATTGGCTTACTTTGATGGTTCAGACCAAGAATTGACTATCCGTAACTTTGAAAGTGGAGCTTATTCTATCGCTGGGGTTTATCCAAATAGTTCTAACTTTGCTAAGACCAAGGAAAAATATAAGGATAATATCGTCTATAGCTTGCAGGACAAGACTTCTTGGTATTTCAATTTTAACATCAATCGTAAGGCCTACAACCACACATCTAAAACGACAGATGAGCAGAAGAAATCAACTGAGACAGCTGTCTTGAACAAGAACTTCCGTCAAGCGGTGAACTTTGCCTTGGATCGTACAGCCTATTCTGCTCAGTCAAATGGGGAAGAAGCAGCAAGCAAGACCCTTCGTAACACCCTAGTACCTCCGACATTTGTCCAAGTTGGAGACAAGACCTTTGGAGAAGTAGTCGCTTCTAAATTGGTCAACTACGGAACAGAATGGTCAGGTATTAACTTGGCAGATGCTCAGGATGCCTATTTTAACAAAGAAAAAGCCCAAGCAAAATTTGCAGAAGCTAAAAAAGAATTGGCGAGTCAAGGTGTGACCTTCCCTATTCACTTGGATGTGGCAGTTGATCAGACAAGTAAAAATGCCGTGACAGGCATGAACTCAGTTAAGCAGACCCTTGAATCAGTTTTAGGTGCTGATAACATCGTCATTGATGTTCAGCAACTTTCAACAGATGATTTTAATAATGTAGCCTTCTTGGCACCGACACCAGCTGATCGAGACTATGATTTGAACTTTGATGGTTGGGTAGGTGACTACCAAGATCCGTCAACTTATCTTAATCCTTTCAATGCTGAGGATGGATTCTACCTCAAGATCTTTGGTCTAGATGCTCAGGAAGATAAAGCTAAGATTGCTAGCCTGGGTCTTGATACTTACACCAAGATGCTCAAAGATGCAGATAGTGAAAATAAAGATGTAGCCAAACGCTATGAAAAATATGCTGAAGCACAGGCTTGGATGATTGACAATTCTCTGATTATGTCAGCCATGTCAAGTGGTGGTACAGCATCTGTAACCAAAGTAACGCCATTTACAAGAGGGTATTCACTGGTCGGTATCAAGGGTGATGGCAATAACTACAAGTACATGAAACTGCAAAAAGATACTGTTACAACTAAACAGTATGAAGAAGCCAAAACTAAATGGGAGCAAGAAAGCAAAAAAGCAATCGAAAAAGCTCAAAAAGAAGCAGAAAAGCATGTTAAATAATAAGGAGCAGTTCTATTGGATGGTTTTTATAAAGCCGTCTTAATAGGGCTGTTTTTTGGCTGTACGGGCTAGTAGTTGTCTAGTTATGTTGAATGGTAAATGAAATGTTGTATTGATTTTGATGGTTTAATGCTCAATGAAAATTAAAGAGCAACTGGGAAGCTAGCTCAAAGTACAGCTTTGAGGTGGTAGATAGAACTGACGAAGTCAGCTCAAAATACTGTTTTGAGGTTGTAGATGGACGCTGACGTACTTTGAAAAGATTTTCGAAGAGTATAAGTGCTTATGATGTCCAAATAACCTATATCTAAGAATGTTTATAAACTAGGTAAATGTAGAACTTACCGTAAAAAAGTGATATAATAGTAGCATTAAATGTATAGGTGTTAATCATGAGTAGACGTTTTAAAAAATCACGTTCACAGAAAGTGAAGCGAAGTGTTAATATAGTTTTGCTGACTATTTATTTATTGTTAGTTGGTTTTTTATTGTTCTTAATCTTTAAGTACAATATACTTGCTTTCAGGCACGTTAATATAGTAGTCGCAGTTTTTGCTTTAATGGTGGCTGTGATTGCCGCAATGTTAATAATTTATAAAAAAGCAGAAAAGTTCACGATTTTCTTTTTAACACTTGCTGTGTTAGTGAGTTCAGTTTCTGTATTTGCTCTGCAACAATTTGTAGGATTTACAAGTCATATTAATGCAACTTCAAATTATTCAGAGTATTCCCTCAGTGTTGTTGTTTTAAAGGATAGCGATATCAATAATGTTGCCCAATTATCTAGTGTTATGGGGCCAACAGATACGGATAATGAGAATATTCAAAAGTTAATAGCTGATATTAAGACGAGTCAAAATAAGGATTTGACAGTTGATAAAAGTACTTCTTACTTGTCAACTTATAAAAGTTTGATTTCTGGAGAGGCCAAAGCCATTGTCTTAAATAGTGTATTTGAGAATATTATTGAAGCAGAGTATCCAGATTATGCTTCTAAAATTAAGAAAATTTACACTAAAAAAATGACCAAGGATGTTGAGACCCCTAAGGTATCTAAAGATCGTTTCTTTAATATCTATGTCAGTGGTATTGATACTTACGGTGCCATTAGTTCAGTTTCGCGCTCAGATGTCAATATTCTGATGACGGTCAATAGGGATACGAAGAGAATCCTTCTTACAACAACTCCACGAGATTCATATGTTCCTATTGCTGATGGTGGAAACAATCAAAAGGATAAATTGACTCATGCTGGTATATACGGGGTTGATTCATCTATTCATACCTTAGAGAACCTTTATGGAGTAGATATTAATTATTATGTTCGTTTGAATTTTACCTCATTTTTGAAATTGATTGACTTGTTGGGAGGGGTAGATGTTCATAACGATCAAGAGTTTTCAGCTCTACATGGGAAGTTCCATTTTCCAGTGGGAAATGTCCATCTAGACTCTGAGCAAGCTCTAGGTTTTGTGCGTGAACGCTACTCACTAGCCGATGGAGATCGTGACCGTGGTCGCAACCAACAAAAGGTTATTGTAGCAATTATTCAGAAGTTAACTTCTACAGAGGCCTTGAAAAATTATAGTAGTATTCTTCAAGGATTGCAGGATTCTCTTCAAACAAATATGCCGATTGAGACTATGATGGATCTAGTGAATACTCAGTTGGAAAGTGGAGGAAATTATAAAGTAAATTCTCAAGATTTAAAAGGGACAGGTCGGATGGATCTTCCTTCTTATGCAATGCCAGACAGTAGTCTCTATATGATGGAAATAGATGATAGTAGTTTAGCTACAGTCAAGGCAGCTATACAGGATGTGATGGAGGGTAGATGAAATGATAGACATCCATTCGCATATCGTTTTTGATGTAGATGATGGGCCAAAGTCGATAGAGGATAGCAAGGCACTTTTAAGAGAAGCTTATAATCAAGGGGTTCGAATGATTGTGTCTACTTCACATCGTCGAAAAGGAATGTTTGAAACTCCAGAAGAAAAAATTGCAACAAATTTTATTAAGGTTCGTGAAATTGCAAAAGAAGTAGCAGATGATTTAGTCATTGCTTATGGAGCAGAGATATACTATACTTCGGATGTTCTAGAAAAGCTAGAAAAAAAAGAAATTCCTACCCTTAATGATAGCCGTTATGCTTTGATTGAGTTTAGCATGCACACTCCCTATCGTGAGATTCATACGGGATTGAGTAATATTTTGATGTTGGGAATCACACCAGTAATTGCTCATATTGAACGTTATGATGCTTTAGAGAATAATGAAAAACGCGTTCGCGAACTGATTGATATGGGTTGCTATACTCAGATAAATAGTTATCATGTTTTAAAACCTAAGCTCTTTGGTGAAAGATATAAATTTATGAAAAAGAGAGCTCGGTATTTTTTGGAACGTGATTTAGTTCATGTAGTTGCAAGTGACATGCACAATTTAGACAGTAGACCTCCATATATGGAACAGGCATACGATATCATTGCTAAGAAATATGGAGCGAAAAAAGCGAAGGAACTTTTTGTAGAAAATCCCAGAAAAATTATAATGGATCAATTAATTTAGGAGAAAATATGAAAGATCAAAACACTTTGGAAATCGATGTATTTCAACTATTCAGAACTTTATGGAAAAGAAAGTTAGTCATTTTATTAGTGGCAATTATAACTTCTTCAGTTGCTTTTGCCTACAGTACTTTTGTTATCAAACCTGAGTTTACTAGTACGACTCGGATTTATGTAGTTAACCGTAATCAAGGAGAGAAGTCTGGTTTAACAAATCAAGACTTGCAGGCAGGATCGTACTTGGTTAAAGACTATCGTGAAATTATCCTATCGCAGGATGTTTTGGAGAAAGTTGTTTCTGATTTGAAACTAGATTTGACGCCAAAAGGTTTGGCTAGTAAAATTAAAGTGACAGTACCAGTTGATACCCGTATTGTTTCTATTTCAGTTAATGATCGAGTTCCTGAAGAGGCAAGCCGTATCGCTAACTCTTTGAGAGAAGTAGCTGCTCAAAAAATTATCAGTATTACTCGTGTTTCTGATGTGACAACACTGGAGGAGGCCAGACCGGCGATATCACCGTCTTCGCCAAACATTAAACGCAATACACTAATTGGTTTTTTGGCTGGGGTAATTGGTACTAGTGTTATCGTTCTTCTTCTTGAACTTTTGGACACTCGTGTGAAACGTCCGGAAGATATCGAAGATGCACTGCAGATGACACTTTTGGGAGTTGTACCAAACTTGGATAAGTTGAAATAGGAGAGAGAGATGCCGACATTAGAAATAGTACAAAAAAAACTGGAGTTCATTAAGAAGACAGAAGAATATTACAATGCCTTGTGTACAAATATACAGTTGAGCGGAGATAAACTAAAAGTGATTTCCGTTACTTCTGTTAACCCTGGGGAAGGAAAATCAACTACTTCCATAAATATAGCATGGTCGTTTGCGCGTGCAGGCTATAAAACTCTTTTGATCGATGGAGATATTCGAAATTCGGTTATGTCAGGAGTTTTTAAATCTCGTGAAAAAATTACAGGGCTAACAGAATTTTTATCTGGGACAACTGATTTATCTCACGGTTTATGCGATACAAATATTGAAAATTTATTTGTAGTTCAATCGGGATCTGTATCACCAAACCCTACGGCCTTGTTACAAAGTAAAAATTTTAATGATATGATTGAAACCTTGCGTAAATATTTTGATTATATCATTGTTGATACAGCACCTATTGGAATTGTTATTGATGCAGCCATTATCACTCAAAAGTGTGATGCGTCCATCTTGGTAACTGCAATGGGTGAGGCGAATAAGCGTGATGTCCAAAAAGCGAAACAACAATTAGAGCAAACAGGAAAACCATTTTTAGGTGTCGTTCTCAATAAATTTGATATTCAACGTGAAAAATATGGCTCTTACGGTGGTTATGGTAATTACGGTAAAAGATAAAATGAGGTTAGGGAGGCCATATAGAAGGACGGGATTTCTATAATATAACTATGGTAATCTTATAGAATGTACCTGTTAGTTTACTAGCTTATATACTGATTGCAATTTCAGAGACCGATATTTCTTCAAATAATATTCGGTCTGTTTGGAAGAACAATTGAACTGAGCCTTCTAATGCATTATTGAGAACTCATATATTACTGAAACAAATAACTTTTCTTTAGGTGGAGAAAAGTTTTATCTGACATAGAGGATAAAAGAATTATATCTCTGAGAATCATTGAGTAACAAAATATATATTGATTTTTTGTAGTTGCATGTGCTGCCTGATTTCATTTGCCGAATGGAAATAAAATGAAAAATGAAAATGGAATTTATAGTTGGAGAATGTTTATGTACAGTATAATAAAACGATTAGGTGATATTTTATTATCTTTAATAGGGATAATGATATTGTGTCCGATTTTTATGATAATTGCAATTGCGATTAAGCTTGATTCAGAAGGTCCGGTTATATTTAAGCAAAAACGCTTTGGTATTCATAAAGAATATTTCTATATTTTGAAATTTAGGTCTATGAAAATAGATGCACCTAAAAATGTGGCACCTCGAAACTTACATAATCCAGAGCAATGGATTACAAAAGTAGGGGCTTTCTTGCGAAAAACATCTTTGGATGAACTACCACAATTGTTTAATATTCTTATTGGTAATATGAGTATTGTAGGCCCTAGACCAGCGGGTATAAATGAACTAGATTTGATTGCAGAGAGAGATAAGTATGGAGCAAATGATATCTTGCCAGGGTTAACTGGATGGGCACAAATTAACGGGCGTGATACTTTATCTGTTGAAATGAAGACAGAGTTAGATGGCTACTATGTTAAACATCTGTCTTTGATAATGGATATTAGATGTATAGTTAAGACAATACCTTACGTACTGAAACGAAAAGGTATTGTAGAGGGTAGTGGTAAGAAAGAAAGTTAAATTGGACAATGAAAATACTATTTGTTTGCCAACATTATAAGCCGGAACCATTCAGGTTGTCAGATATTTGCGAAGATTTAGTCCGAAAAGGACATGAGGTATCTGTTTTAGCTGGGATTCCTAATTACCCTGAAGGGAAAATATACGCAGACTATCGTCATAATAAAAAAAGACGTGAGATTATAGAAGGTGTTACGATCTATCGTTCTTACACAATTCCTAGGAAGAAAAGTGTTGTATTTCGATTGTTGAACTATTTTAGCTTTGCAATTAGTTCTACTTTAGGAGTTTTATTAGGAAAGTATAAAACGAAAGATGGATCGAATTTTGACTGTGTGTTCGTTAATCAATTGTCTCCAGTTATGATGGCATGGGCTGGTATGGCTTATAAAAACAAGTACAAGAAGCCTCTGTTTCTATATTGTATGGATGTTTGGCCAGATAGTTTAACTGTAGGGGGAGTGAAACAAGATGGCTTGATTTTCAAGTTGTTTAAATTTATCTCAAAAAAAGTTTATCGAGCTAGTGATTATATATTTGTAACTAGTCCATCATTTAAGAATTATTTTGTGAAACAATTTGATATATTAGAACAAAAGATTACTTATTTGCCACAATATGCAGAAGATCTGTTTATCCCTGATGAATCGAAAGTTAATAAAGAAAGTGTTGACTTAACTTTTGCTGGTAATATTGGTAAAGCACAAAATTTGGAAACTATTTTGAAAGCTGCCAGCTTGATAGAAAAGAATGCTGATTTACCCAAGAAAATTCATTTTCATTTTGTTGGAGATGGTACGGAATTGTTAAGAATGAAAGCATTAGCTTATGAATTGGAGTTGAAGAATGTTTCCTTTTATGGAAGACGTTCTTTGGAAGAAATGCCTACCTTCTATAAAAAATCAGATGCTATGTTAGTTTCTTTAATAGGAGACTCGATAGTTTCTCGTACTATACCTGGGAAGGTACAATCTTATATGGCGGCAGGGAAACCAATTATAGGTGCAATTTCAGGAGATACTAAAACAATTATAGAAGAAGCAAAGTGTGGTTTTGTCAGTCCTGAACAAGATGCGGAACAATTAGCACAAAATATTTGTGAGTTCAGCATGTTATCTGTAGAAGAACAAAAGGAGTTAGGAAAGCAAGCTCGTTATTACTATGAGAAGCACTTTTCTAAAGAGCAGTTTATGGCACAGTTAGAAAATTATTTGAGAGAGGAATTTTCCTCATGAGAATTTTAATGATTAATAGTGTTTGTGGTATTAGGAGTACAGGAAGAATTTGTACGGATATCGCAACCGCTTTAACAAAAAAGGGTCATGAAGTTAAGATTGCATATGGACGTGAGCATGTGCCGACACAGTATAGAGATTACGCGGTTAAGATAGGGTCTGGAATGGATGTAAATAGGCATGTCTTACAAGCTCGAATTTTTGATGATGCTGGTTTTGGAAGTAAAGCGGCAACTAGGAAATTTATCACTTGGGTGAAAGAATATAATCCTGATATCATTCATCTTCATAATCTACATGGCTACTATATTCATGTAGGAGAATTATTTTCCTATTTAAAGACATGTGGAAAGAAGATTTTATGGACTTTACATGATTGTTGGGCTTTTACGGGACATGGTGCTTACTTTGATACTTTAGAATGTGAGAAAAATGGACGGTGCTATCATTCAAGTCAAAAAAACGATTATCCAAAGTCATTAACTGATTTTTCATCTAGAAATTTTAAACGTAAAAAACAATTGTTTACAGGGATTCCAAATTTAACGCTTATTACGCCATCGGAGTGGTTGGCAAATTTGGTAAGAAATTCATTTTTGAAAGAATATCCCGTAACAGTCATTCATAATGGTATTGATACTACTATATTTAAACCAAGGCTATTAGAGGCTAAGAAACTGAGAAAAAAATTCCGCTTAGAAGGAAAACAGGTATTGCTTGGTATAGCTTCTATCTGGGATCAGCGTAAAGGCTTGGATGATTTATTAGAATTATCTGCACAGCTAAAATCTTATCAACAATTAGTTTTGATAGGGTTATCAAAAGAACAATTGAATAAACTTCCTAAAGAGATTATTGGTCTGGCCACAACAGATAGTGTGGAAGAACTTTCTGCTTGGTACACATTGGCAGATGTATTTATCAACCCGACAACACAGGATAATTATCCGACAACTAATTTAGAAGCTATTGCCTGTGGGACACCAGTTGTGAGCTACCCAACTGGGGGGAGTATAGAAAGTACACATATGTACGGTATAGTGTGTAGTGATAGAACTGTTACTTCTATACTAGAATCCCTAAAAGAAGTGAGTCAATGTAAAAGAAATCCTAATTTTAATTTGTCAAAAGAGTATTTTGTGGAAAATATACTCAATTTATACTAGTGGAACTGGAGTTGATATGATAAAGATTTTATACGTTAACGGCGGGACTATGGATAGAGGCGGTGTATCTACCTTTATGATGAATGTTTATGAAAAAATGCATTCTGAAAAAATTCAAATTGATTTTTTAGTCCATACATTGTCCAAAGGTGTACGCGATGAAGATATTTTAAATCTTGGGGGTAAAATCTTTAGAGTTCCTGCCAGAGGAAAGAATCCTCTAAAAAATTATCGCCAAATTAAACAAATTATGTTGGATGGAAATTATGATGTAGTTCATGCGCATGCTGATGCAGGAAATAGTACAATCTTATCTATTGCAAAAGAGTGTGATATTCCTATTCGTATTTCACATTGCCATAATACAAACTATACAAACAAAAGTTTATTAAAGAAGTTTTTGAATGAGCAACTCAAGAAGCAAATTCCTAGATATGCTACTCATCTATGGGCTTGTTCGGAAAAAGCAGGAGAGTGGTTGTATGGGAATCACTCTTTTGAAGTTATTCCTAATGCTATTGATGTTCAAAAGTTCATCTATAGTCCACAACTATCTAAAGATTTACGTAAGGAATTAAATTTAGAAAATAAATTTGTTATTGGCCATGTGGGGCGATTTGATTATCAGAAGAATCATGATTTCCTTCTTAAAGTTTTTGCGGAAGTTGTACATGAAAGAGAAGATGCTCATCTCGTTCTGATTGGTAAGGGAGAATTGGAAGAGGTTATTAAAAAGCAAGCAAATCAATTAGGAATATTGGATAAGATTAGTTTTTTAGGTGAGTCTTCTAATGTGAACAAATTGATTAATGTATTTGATGTAGGTGTTTTCCCATCTCTTTTTGAAGGTTTTAGTATAGCTATGGTAGAGATGCAAGTCAACGGTTTACCATTAGTAGTTTCTGATACTGTTCCAAGTGAGATTAATTTAACTGATAATATACGTTTTTTATCATTGGATGAAACAGTTAAATATTGGTGTGAAACGATTTTGGAGATCAAAGAACGGGATACTGGGGCAGTTGATAAAATTATTGCTAAGGGTTATAACCTGTCTGATATGGTTAATAAGTTAACAAAAACTTATGAAAGAATTCTAGATAAATCATGAAAAAAGTATTATTTGTAACTAATATTCCATCGCCTTATCGTGTGGATTTCTATAATCAACTTGGGAAATTTGTAGATTTAACTGTTATTTTTGAAGCAACAGGAGCTCAAGATATTAGATTTGATTACCGTGAGACTTTTAAAAATTTTACCGCCATTTTTTTAAGTGAAGGTAATATTGATGAGAAGAAATTAAATTCAGCTATATTTCAGTATTTAATTCCTGAAAAATATGACTATATTTTTTTGACTAATTATTCTTATCGAACAGAATTATTTGGTTATTTAAAGTGTGTTTTTTCTAAGATACCGTTTGTATTAGAAATTGATGGTGGTAAGATACCAGAAAGCGAGAATTTTTTAAAATACCAGTTTAAAAAATTTATTCTTACAAAACCTTGCTATTATTTTAGCCCAAGTCAGTCCAGTGATGATTTCTTAGCGCATTATCATGTGAATAAAGAAAATATTTATCGGTATTCATTTACTTCCTTGTCAGAGAAAGACATACGATATCAAATTGTCGATGAGAAAGAAAAACAATTTTTAAGAAAGAAACTGGGATTCAGTCCAACTAAGAAAACAATTTTATTTGTTGGTAGAATCATCCCTGGTAAAGGTGTGGATGTTCTAATCAAGGCTGTTCAGAATTTATCAGACAATGTACAATGTTTAATTGTAGGGCCAAGTCCCGATAGTGAATACAAACAATACTTGCTTACTCTTATTGGACAAGATAGCCGTTTTCATTTTATTGATTTTTTACAGACATCTGAACTGAAACAATACTACAAGCTATCTGATATATTTGTTTTACCAACAAAGTCGGATGTTTGGGGACTTGTTGTAAACGAGGCAATGTCGCAGGGACTTCCTGTTATTTCTACATCTGCATGTGTTGCTGCAATTGAACTTGTTTCGAATGGTTATAATGGATATGTTATTGATAGGGTCGATGACTGGAAAGCTATTTTTCAAAAGTTAAGCCAAGTATTACAAGATGACTCATTACGAGTTCAATTATCTCAAAATGCTTTATCTACTATTAGAAACTACACTATCGAAACAATGGTTGAAGAGCATTTGAAATTTATGGAGGAAAAATGAGGATATCTATTGCAATGACAACCTATAATGGAGCAGATTATCTGCTAGAGCAGCTAGAATCGCTTCGTACTCAGAGTTTAATGGCTGATGAAGTTATTATTGTTGATGATTGTTCAACAGATAATACAGTTGATTTACTTAATATGTATATTCAGAAGTATCATCTCGATCATTGGATATTGATTAAAAACTCATCTAATATAGGTTGGAGAAAAAACTTTAGAAAAGCGCTTCAAAAGACAACAGGAGATGTAGTTTTTCTTTGTGATCAAGATGATATTTGGAATAAAGATAAAATTTCACTGATGGTAAAAGAGTTTCATAAATCGCCATCAATAGAACTATTGGCTAGTAACTATGAGATTCTCGATTTTGGTAGAAATGATAAAGTCAAGATTAAGGATGTTGAGTTAGATAATGGTGCTGTAGTCCCGTTTTCGTTAAAAAACAAGAGTATTTCTGTTATGAGACCAGGATGTACTTTTGCAGTTAAGCGTGAGTTAATAGTTCTGTTAGAAAAGTATGATATAGATAGATTTGGCCATGATAATATTTTATGGAATCTAGCTATGATAAGAGGAACTCTATATCTATACTTAAAACGCTTAATACATTTTCGTCGCCACGAAACAAGTGCTTCTGCTCCTAAGCAATCTCTTAATCGTGAACGGCGAGTTGTTGAAGTGGATACGAGTCATCAAATTGCAGTTTTCTTACTTGATGTGGCTCGTAAAGAACATTTAGACATAAAAATAATTTCTCAACTTGAAAATATGGCAATGGTTCTTGAGAGACGTAGAGATATTTTAAAAGATGGTACTCTGATGCAAATAGTTCATTTCCAATTGAAGTATTATACTTATTATCCTACATTCCGCAATTTATTATCGGATATATTAGTGTTTTTGAAAAAATAATGAGAGAGAAGAGTTTTGAGTAAAATTTCTAAAAATTATCTATATAACTTAATTTATCAAGTGGTAGTTTTAATATTGCCACTATTGATTACTCCATATGTTGCTAGAGTATTAGGCGCACACCAGTTAGGAATTTATGATTATGTCAATTCAATCGTTACTTTGGTTTACACTTTAGGTTTATTAGGTATTGGTCACTATGGAAATCGCGAATGTGCCTATACTAGAGATAATAAAGAGGAACTATCAGAGGCATTTTGGAGTATTTTAGCTATTCAGATTATTTTAGGATTTTTTTCACTATTCTTCTTATACATTTTTTCTAACATAAATTCAAATTATCAAGTTTATTTTCAGCTGTTCTCTATTTGGCTTTTCGGATCTATTCTTGACTGTACTTGGTTCTATCGTGGCTTAGAGGAAATGCAGTATGTTGTCTTAAAAAACATTATTGCTAAGTTATTATTTACGATAGCGACCTTCTTATTTGTAAAAAGCGAAACAGATTTAACTCTATATGTACTCATATATGGACTCTCTGTTTTAGTAGCTAATTTATCAGCTTATAGTCAACTAAGGATGTTTATTAGTAGACCAAAGATAAATATTAATCGTTTTACGGAGATTATTTTAGGGAGTCTCAAACTATTTTTACCAAGTATCATCATGCAAATTATGTTATCTGCTGATAAAATTGTTCTAGGGTCTTTAAGTTCGGGAATCAGCAATGTTTCTTACTATAGTAATGCAGAGAAGATTATACAGATACCACTTTCTTTAATAGTAGTATTAAATTCTGTTATGATGCCCCGAATAGCAAATGAATTTCGTAATAGACGGTTAGACAATATGAAAAAGTATCTGATAACTGCAGCTGAATTTTCTTTGTTCTTAGCTGTTCCATTGTCGATTGGCCTTTATGCTATTGCAGATACTTTTGTTCCGTGGTTTTTAGGCGAAAGTTTTATGCCATCTATAGATGCTCTTAAATGGCTTGCTCCTATTGCTGTTGGCAATGCTTTACTAGGAGTCTCAGGTAGTCAGTATTTTGTTGCAGTTAATAAAACAAAAGTCTTATTCTTTTCTAATACTTTAGCTGCAATTTTAAATATTCTATTAGATTTGTTACTTGCTCCAATGTTTGGAGTAGTAGGTGTTTGTTTAGCGACTATAGTATCACTTACTTCTTCTGTTATAGTTCAATACTATATAATGTCAAAGGATATACCTATTATACCTATTTTGAAGTCATTATTTAAATATCTCATTTATTCTATGATAATGGGGATAATTATTATTGTTTCGTTCAAAGGATATCCAGCAAATTATGGAACAACTATTAAGCAAATCGTTCTTGGGATAGTAGTTTACTTTGGTTTGAGCTTGTTGACGCGAGATGTATTTGTTTTTCAAGCATTAGATTTTGTAAAGAAAGGATTCAAAAAAAGTAGATGATTTCAGCTTTATTTTATATAAGTTTTTTAACAAATCTACTAGTCGTAGTCAATAGGATACGTATAAATTTTCTAGCATTTTTATCTTGGTTAGTTTTGTTTTTTATCTATGCAGGAAATATCCGAGGAGGATTTTCAGATTTAACTCATTATCGTGCAAGATATGCTGTAGGAAAAAGTAGTCTGTATTTTTCAGACCATGCGTATAATTTTTTTGCAGATTGGTTTTCACATCACTCCATCTCTTTTCAAGTTTTTTTAGCATGTATTTTCCTTTTCTCCTCAGCATGTTTCTATTTTGTTGCTAAAAAATTGCATTGTAATTATAATCTTCTGATTTTATTGCTATCTCTTTTTTATTTCTTTTATACTTTAGAAGTTCTAAGATTCTTTTTAGCAGCTAGTGTAGCACTTATAGCGCATTATTATCTTTCACAAAATCATCGATTCATATTCATAGGATTGATGTTCATAGCGTTTCTGTTTCATGGATCTATTATTTATTTCTTACCATTTGTTATTTTTTATAGACAAAAAAATACTAGTAAGATGCTATGGGCATTGGTATTTATATCTACAGTGTTAATTATTATTAATCTATTGGTAGGTAATAATTCTAGCTACTTGACTAAAATATTTGAACTGCTAGGGAGTGAGGCAACTAAAAGTCGTGTTATGTATTATACAGCGAAATCGACTCGTCTTGGTTTTATATTATATGATAGTTACTATGTTTTCAACCTACTAATTAGTATTAACCTCAGAAAGATTGCAAAAACAGTTTCAAATGTCCCTCAGGAAGTGACCAATTTTATAAACTTGGCGTATCAACATAGCATTTTTAGTACAATTTTTTTACCCCTAATTATGTTTAGTACAGCATTTACTCGCTATTTAATTTTTACTGTTGTTTTAAATTTTGTAGCTATTGCAGCTTTACAACCATTTATGCAACAATCATTTATAAAATTAAAGAGTGGGCTTTATATTATTTTCGGAGTTTTAGGTGCTACTTGTTTTTGGTGGTATCTAAGAGAAAATGTCCTTTATTTTTATGAGGCACTTTTGCCAAATTTATTTAACTGATTTTATATTCTTTATGTCTGTACTTTGCAAACACTACAAGAGTGGTCTATAATATAAAAATATAAAGAAATACGGTATAGCTATTTCTTTAGAAAGTGGAAATTTAAATGATTAATTACAGCGCAGATGAATTAGATATGATTCAGAAGCTTGAACTCAAAATATTAAAAGAAATTATTCGAATATGTAAAAAAGAAAATATAGAGTATTTTTTAATTGGTGGAAGTGCTCTTGGAGCAATACGTCATGGAGGATTTATACCATGGGATGACGATATTGATGTTGGTATGACACGTGAGAATTATGATAACTTTTTGAGAGTAGCTGAACAGTATTTAGGAGAAGAGTTTTATTTACAATCACCCTCCTCTGATAGAAAATCACCCTATTCTTACAGTAAACTAATGTTAAAAGGGACTTTGTTCTTAGAGTATGCCCAAAGGAATTTAAAAACACAAAGTGGTATTTATGTAGATATTTTTCCATTTGATGAGGTTCCAGATAATGAGTCAGAAAATGAGAGACAATTTAAAGCGGTACAGTTTTATAAAAAGTTATATGTGATGAGGATGTTGCCAACTGTTTCTAAGGCTCCTGAGAATTTGATTCAAGCTTTAAAAGCTATTCTAAGGAGATGCATTTATTATAGTTTAAGATTAATTCCTAAAAGTTTAATACTCAAAAAAATTGATCAATTTTCTAGATTATATAATGGAACAAATCAATCTGCATTGGCTTGTTTAGATTTTCCGGTAAGAAATGTAGAGTATGTTCTAAAAACAACACTATATCCCTTAATTGAACATAAATTTGAAGAAATCACAATTTTATTACCTGGTGATTTTCATCAATACTTGACTACACATTATGGTGAGTACATGAAGCTACCACCTTTAGAAGAACGTGTTGGGCATAGACCATATTTGATTGATTTAGGAACATATGGAAAGGAAGAAAAATGAAGAGAGTGATTACTTACGGGACTTTTGATTTGCTTCATTACGGTCATATCAATTTATTGAAGCGTGCTAAAGATTTGGGAGATTATTTAATAGTAGGTCTATCTACTGATGAATTTAATCTTCAAAAAGATAAGATTTCATATTTTGATTATCAACAACGTAAAATTTTGCTTGAATCTATTCGTTATGTAGATTTGGTAATTCCTGAGATTTCATGGGAACAAAAACGAGAAGATGTAAAGAAGTATTATGCTGATATCTTTGTTATTGGTGATGATTGGGAAGGTAAGTTTGATTTTTTGAAAGATGAGGGCGTAGAAGTAGTATATTTACCTCGTACTGAAGAAATTTCTACTACACAGATTAAAGAAGATTTAAACAAGACCAAAGGTGGAAAATAATATGTCACAATTTACAGGAAAAACTCTTCTAATTACAGGAGGGACAGATTCATTTGGGAATGCAGTTCTCAAGCGTTTTTTAGAAACAGATATCTCAGAGATTCGTATCTTTTCGCGAGATGAAAAAAAACAAGATGACATGCGTCATGAGTTTCAGGTAAAAGCACCAGAAGTAGCTGGGAAAATCCGTTTTTACCTCGGAGATGTGCGGGACTTGGCTTCGGTAAAAAATGCTATGCATGGTGTGGATTATGTTTTTCATGCTGCTGCTCTGAAACAGGTACCTTCTTGTGAATTTTTCCCTGTAGAAGCAGTAAAAACTAACATTTTGGGAACTGAGAATGTCCTTACTGCAGCTATCGAAGCTGGTGTAAAGAAAGTTATCTGTCTTTCTACAGATAAGGCGGCGTATCCTGTTAATGCTATGGGAACATCCAAGGCTATGATGGAAAAGATTGCTGTTGCTAAGTCACGGACGGTAAATCCTGAGCATACAAAGATATGTGTTACTCGCTATGGGAATGTTCTGTGTAGCCGTGGATCTGTAGTTCCTCTTTGGATTGAGCAGATTAAGCAAGGAAATGATCTTACAATAACTGAACCTAGCATGACACGTTTTGTCATGACATTGGAAGAAGCAGTAGATTTAGTTTTATTTGCATTTAAAGAAGGAAAATCTGGAGATATACTAGTTCAGAAAGCACCAGCATGTACGATTGAAGTTTTAGCTAAGGCTGTATCAGAAATTTTTGTCTCAAAACAAGATATTAGGATTATAGGTATCAGACACGGAGAAAAGATGTATGAAACACTACTAACTAATGAAGAGTGTGCAAATGCAATTGATTTGGGTGATTTTTATAGAGTTCCTAGTGATAATCGTAATCTTAACTATGATAAGTATTTCAAAGATGGTAGTACGAATAGAAATTTGTTGACAGAATTCAATAGTAATAATACTGATTTGATGGATGTAGAGCAAGTTAAAAGAAAGTTGCTAGAATTAGATGAAATACAGACAGCAATTCGTGATATGGTAGCAGAAGAAGAGATGTAAAATCTTTTAAGATACATTAAAATTATCAAGGATAGCTAATGTATCATTGTATTGTCGAGAGAGTTGACTATTGAAATAGCATATAAAACAAGGAGGGGGCATGATTAGAAATATTTTAATCACAGGAGCGAAAGGATTTGTAGGAAAAAATCTTATCTGTACTCTGGAAGCTTTGAAAGATGGACGAGATAGAACTCGTCCTAATTTAGAGATTGGAGAGATTTTTCAGTATGATCGTGATACAGATCCAATTTTATTAGAAGAATATTGTAAGAAGGCCGATTTTGTATTCCATTTAGCTGGTGTCAATCGTCCACAGAATCCTGATGAATTTATGGAGGGAAATTACGGTTTTTCCAGTAGACTATTAGAGATTTTAGAAAAGTATGAAAATACTTGTCCTGTTCTACTCTCGAGTTCTACTCAAGCTAGCTTAGAAGGCCGATTTTCGAACTCTATATATGGACAATCTAAGCTAGCAGGGGAAGAACTTTTCTTCGAATATGGAAAGAAAACGGGAGCACCTGTCTTAGTTTACCGTTTCCCAAATCTTTATGGGAAGTGGTGTCGCCCTAACTATAATTCTGCTGTAGCAACTTTCTGTCATAATCTGGCTCACGATTTACCTATTCAAGTAAATGATCCAAGTGTAGAATTAGAGTTGCTGTATATTGATGATTTGATACAAGAGTGTCTAACTGCATTGGAAGGAAATCCTCATCGTTGTAATCTAGATGGATTACAAATCTTACCTAGCCCATCAGGAAACTACTGCTATGTACCAACGACTCATCGTGCAACTTTAGGAGAGATTGTCTCTCTATTAGAAACATTTAAAAAACAGCCTGATAGTTTAGTTATGCCTGAAATTCCTCAAGGAACGTTTGAAAAGAAATTGTATTCTACCTACCTATCTTATTTACCAGTGGATAAGTTTAAGTTTCCTCTAAAAATGAATATAGATGAACGAGGTAGTTTTACGGAATTATTAAAAACAGAAAATGCGGGTCAATTTTCTGTTAATATTTCTAAACCTGGCATTACCAAAGGCCAACATTGGCATCATTCTAAGTGGGAATTTTTCATGGTTGTTTCTGGTCGTGCTTTAATACAAGAGCGTAGGATAGGACTGGATGAAAACGGACAAGAATATCCTATTCTGAACTTTGAAGTGTCGGGCGATAAGATTGAGGCGATACATATGATACCGGGCTATGCACATAATATTATTAATCTTTCCGATACAGAAAATTTAGTTACTGTAATGTGGGCTAATGAGTCATTTGATCCTAGCCATCCAGATACTTTTTTTGAACAAGTGGAGAAATAAATGAAAATTAAGACGGATTATAGTGATATTCGCTTTAAAGATAATGGCAAACTTAAGTTATTGATTATTGTGGGAACACGTCCAGAGATTATACGTCTAAGTAGTGTTATCACTAAATGTCGAAAGTATTTTGATGTTGTTTTGGCACATACTGGACAAAACTATGATTATAATTTAAATGGTATTTTCTTTGATGATTTAGGTTTAGATACTCCAGATGTATACATGGATGCTGTTGGAGATGATCTTGGTGCTACTGTAGGGAATATTATCAATACTTCCTACAAATTGATGAATCAAATTAAACCAGATGCTTTATTGATTTTAGGGGATACAAATTCTTGTTTATCCGCTATTGCTGCCAAACGTTTACATATTCCAATTTTTCATATGGAGGCTGGCAATCGCTGTAAGGATGAGTGTTTGCCCGAAGAGACTAATCGTCGGATTGTTGATATTATTTCAGATGTTAACTTAGCATATTCTGAACATGCTCGTAAGTATCTGCATGAGTGTGGTTTACCTAAAGAGCGCACATATGTAACTGGTTCTCCAATGGCAGAGGTGTTACATAAAAATTTATCTGCCATTGAGTCTTCAGATATCCATGAACGTTTGGGATTGAAAAAAGGAGGTTATATCCTACTTTCAGCTCACCGTGAGGAAAATATTGATACAGATAAAAATTTTATTTCTCTCTTTACGGCAATTAATCAATTAGCTGAAAAGTACAATATGCCAATCTTGTATTCTTGCCATCCTAGATCAAAGAAAAGGCTACAAGAGAGTGGTTTTGAACTAGATAAACGTGTGATTCAGCATGAGCCACTAGGATTCCATGACTATAATTGTTTACAAATGAATGCATTTGTTGTAGTATCTGATTCGGGAACTTTACCAGAAGAAAGTAGTTTCTTTACTAGTCAAGGCTATCCATTCCCAGCTGTATGTATTCGTACAAGTACAGAACGCCCTGAGTCCCTAGATAAGGCAGGATTTATTTTGGCAGGTATTGATGAAAATTCTCTTCTTCAAGCAGTTGAAACTGCTGTTAGCTTGGCAGAAGATGAGGATTTTGGCTTACCTGTACCAGACTATGTTGAGGAAAATGTCTCTACTAAAGTTGTTAAGATAATACAGAGCTATACAGGGATAGTGGATAAAATAGTTTGGCGGAAAAGCTGAATTGTATATTTTTAATAAAATAATCAATTCTTAATAGAACAGGAATAAAATTGAACGAATTCGATAGAAATGGCTTCTTTGACAGTAGAGGGGATTGCCATTCTATCGGATTATGGCTTGTTTTTGCGCCTTACGTTTGATAGAATAAAGTAACAATACTGTAACAATTGCAGTGAGGTGATAATGATGGCAGTAATTTTTAAAAATTTGCTTATTGAAGAGAAGACTGAAGAAGAAAAACAACATATTCTATCTATTACAAATGGTGAGTATGACTTATCTGATGATGTAAGTTGTAGATTACGATGACTGAATGAGGAAAGTAAACGCTTGGAAGTGTTTGTTAAGGAGACGAACTCACTTGTCTAGTTCGTATTCTGTTAATGAATTGAAATCAATAAGTATCTCATTGTCATTTTTTAACGATGAGGAAGTTAGAGATTTTTAATGGATCTCTGATCACTATGTAATTTAGCATTGAAAAACTAAGAAATGGTGAAATTATGCCTTTTACACAGTTATTTGAAATATCCTTAGGAATTGATTTTTAATTGTATGCAAACAAAGTAGAATTCGCTTATTTCATGCTAAATGTAATATGAAGTAAGTGAATTTTTATAGATAAAGAAGAGTTTTTCTGTATTTTTTAGATAATAATATGAAAAATGTGATGATTGTTTTTCTTTTAGAGCAGTACACAATTAATAGTAATTGACTCTAAAACAACAAAGAAAGGTACCCCACTATGAAAGGTATTATTCTCGCGGGTGGTTCAGGAACTCGCTTGTATCCTTTGACTCGAGCTGCATCAAAGCAACTGATGCCGGTTTATGATAAACCGATGATTTACTACCCACTTTCAACATTGATGTTGGCTGGGATTAGAGATATTTTGATTATCTCAACTCCACAGGATTTGCATCGATTCCAAGAGCTTCTTCAAGATGGATCTGAGTTTGGGATTAAACTTTCTTATGCAGAGCAACCAAGTCCAGATGGTTTGGCGCAAGCCTTTATCATTGGGGAAGAGTTTATTGGTGATGATAGCGTTGCTCTAATATTAGGCGACAATATTTATCACGGACCTGGCCTTTCGAAAATGCTACAAAAGGCTGCTAGTAAGGAGTCAGGGGCAACTGTTTTTGGCTATCATGTGAAGGATCCAGAACGCTTTGGCGTTGTTGAGTTTGACAAAGATATGAACGCTATTTCTATCGAAGAAAAGCCAGAGTATCCTCGTTCCAATTATGCAGTTACAGGTCTCTATTTCTACGATAATGATGTAGTAGAAATTGCTAAAAGTATTAAACCAAGCCTGCGTGGTGAATTGGAAATTACAGACGTTAACAAGGCTTATCTAGATCGTGGAGACTTATCCGTTGAGGTTATGGGACGTGGCTTTGCTTGGTTGGATACTGGAACTCATGAAAGTTTACTAGAGGCTTCACAGTACATCGAGACAGTCCAACGGATGCAAAATGTTCAGGTAGCAAACTTGGAAGAAATTGCTTACCGCATGGGCTATATCAGTCGCGAAGATGTATTGGCTTTAGCCCAACCACTTAAGAAAAATGAATACGGGCAGTATTTGCTCCGTTTGATTGGAGAAGCATAGATGACAGATAATTTTTTCGGTAAGACGCTTGCAGCACGCAAGGTTGAGGCTATTCCAGGCATGTTGGAATTTGATATCCCTGTTCATGGTGATAATCGTGGTTGGTTTAAAGAAAATTTTCAGAAGGAAAAAATGCTCCCACTTGGATTCCCAGAGTCTTTCTTTGCAGAAGGAAAATTACAAAACAATGTATCCTTCTCACGTAAAAATGTTCTTCGTGGCTTGCATGCAGAACCTTGGGATAAGTACATCTCTGTAGCAGATGGTGGAAAAGTTCTGGGTTCTTGGGTTGATCTACGTGAGGGAGAAACCTTTGGGAATACTTATCAGACGGTCATTGATGCAAGCAAGGGAATTTTTGTTCCTAGAGGTGTGGCCAATGGTTTCCAAGTCCTATCAGATACAGTTTCTTATAGTTATCTGGTCAATGATTACTGGGCTCTTGAACTCAAACCCAAGTATGCCTTTGTGAACTACGCTGATCCAAGCCTTGGTATTGAATGGGAAAATCTTGCAGAAGCAGAGGTTTCAGAAGCAGATAAAAATCATCCACTACTTAAGGATGTAAAACCTTTGAAAAAAGAGGATTTGTAAAAAGGAAAGAATATGACTGAATACAAAAATATTATCGTGACAGGTGGAGCTGGTTTTATTGGTTCTAACTTTGTCCATTATGTTTACGAGAACTTTCCAGATGTTCACGTGACAGTATTAGACAAGTTGACTTATGCTGGGAACCGTGCTAATATTGAGGAAATTTTAGGTAATCGTGTTGAGTTAGTTGTTGGTGATATTGCGGATGCAGAGTTGGTAGACAAGTTGGCAGCTCAAGCAGATGCTATTGTTCACTATGCTGCTGAGAGTCACAATGATAATTCACTCAATGATCCATCGCCATTTATTCATACTAACTTTATCGGAACCTATACTCTTTTGGAAGCTACACGTAAATACGATATTCGTTTCCACCATGTATCGACAGATGAAGTTTATGGGGATCTCCCTCTACGCGAAGATTTGCCAGGTCATGGTGAAGGACCAGGTGAGAAATTTACTGCTGAAACAAAATACAACCCAAGTTCTCCGTACTCATCAACCAAGGCTGCCTCAGACTTGATTGTCAAAGCCTGGGTGCGTTCTTTTGGAGTCAAAGCAACGATTTCCAACTGTTCAAATAACTACGGTCCTTATCAACACATTGAAAAATTTATCCCACGTCAGATTACCAACATCCTAAGTGGAATTAAGCCAAAACTTTACGGTGAAGGAAAGAACGTTCGTGATTGGATTCATACCAATGACCATTCTTCAGGTGTTTGGACAATCTTAACAAAAGGTCAAATCGGTGAAACCTACTTGATTGGGGCTGATGGCGAGAAGAACAACAAGGAAGTTTTGGAACTCATCCTTAAGGAAATGGGACAACCTGTTGACGCTTATGATCATGTAACTGACCGTGCAGGGCATGATCTTCGCTATGCGATTGATGCAAGCAAGCTCCGTGATGAGTTGGGGTGGAAACCTGAATTTACCAACTTTGAAGCAGGACTCAAAGAAACTATCAAATGGTACATGGATAACCAAGAATGGTGGCAAGCAGAGAAAGAAGCTGTTGAAGCCAATTATGCTAAGACTCAGGAGATTATTACATTATAAAAAGCAGGAAATAACTGCTTTTTATTGCTATATTGGGAAGAGTTGTTAATCGATTGAAAGGGAAAAAGTATATGAAGTTGAAGAAAAAACGTATTCGAAATTCGGCAAAAGCAAAGATGAAATCAATAGAAAAAGCGATAAAGATTGGTATGGATAATTTGTACAGTAATGTGAGTTATCTTCTACAGGAGTTAGAGCTAAAAAACGATGCCTCATCTGAGTATGTCATTTTAAAAAGCAAAGATGATATTTTAGAAGAGATGGACAAACTCAAAAAAGATATTATTTTTCTTTCTAAAGGAGTCAATATAAATTTCATTATACCTATACTTCTCAAAGCTCTAGATAAAATTTATTTTGATGATAATTGGAAACATTTGAAAGATAAGGGTATCGCATTAAAAAATCTGATTGCTATTATATGGTCGGAGGGAGACAAAACTATTTTAAGCAATACTTGTGTACTAGAGAGATCTTTTTTTGTTTTATTAAAAAAGATGATTAAGTATTCAAAACTTGTTCACTATCAGTGGTTATTTTCAGGTGAGAAAAATGATTTGCAAATAGTTCTTTATTTATCTGAAATGGAGGTAGAATTGGACGAAACTTCTAGAAAATTTTTACAGAATAACTATATCTTTCCAGAAGTTACATATGGTGATGGACAAAGGTCTACAGGAATAAATAATAATTTATTTTTTGATGATCCTGGAAAATACATCGATTCTATAAATAAAATATTCGATGGAGCAGAACCAAATAATATTGATTATTTTAAAGGAACTTTTTTTGAACATTTCAAAGGAGTTGATGATACTAGATATACAAATTTTTGGAAGGGGTTCAAAATAAGATTGAATTTGTTTACTAATTCCTTTGTCCAGCAACAAAATAATGGTGGGATATTTTACTTAAGTATGAGTGAATTTGAGAGAATTACTTCTCAGTACACTTATGATTCAAACTTTAAAAATAATTTAATGTTAACTAGAGATTTTATAGATATTGACTATTTAGGAAATCCAAATAAAATTGTCTCAAGACCTTTAATCCCATTATTTAATGAGAAATATTGTTTTATATCATGTTATAATATGTTTGATTCTCTTAATAATTATATTGAATCATTTATTTTTAAAATGAATACAACAGGAACAATACCTGAAAAAGATGAGGAGTTATTTCAGATTATATATTCAAAACCATTTGAAATAGAAGTTATTAAATTATTGTGTAATTCTGGGTATCAATCTGGTAGTGTTACTAACAGCGGAGCTTGGCAAATATATACAGAAACAGGATTAGTGACTAAAGAAATTGCGAATGATGATTTTCGAAATCAAAATACAGGAGAAATTGATTGTTTAGCAATAAGTGAAGCTAAACGAATTATCTATGTTATTGAGTGTAAAGTATTACAGCTTCCATCAGATTTTTTGTCATATAGAAATAGAATAACTCACCTCCATGGAAAGTATAGAGAACAACTTCAGAAAAAAGTAGATTTTGTGAAAAGTAAATATAAAGATTATTCTATTAGGCCTATTCTTTTATTAGATAAAGGCTTTACAACAATTAGACAGTATCCTAATAATTCAGATAATTTGAGAATTTTGACGTTAAATTTATTAAAAGAAGAATTATAATAAATTTAGTAAATTTTATAACTTATTATAAAGGGAATAGTAGAACCTGCCTATGATCAGGTTACTGACCGTGGAGACCATGAACTCCGCTATGCGATTGACGCAAGCAAGCTCCGTGATGAGTTGGTGTGGAAACCTGAATTTACCAACTTTGAAGCTGGGCTAAAGGAAATAATCAAGTGGTATACAGATAAGCAAGAATGGTGGAAAGTAGGGAAAGAAGCTGTTGAAGCCAATTATGCTAAGAATCAGTAGATTATTAAATTATAAAAAGCTGGAAATAGCTACTTTTTATTGCTATATTGAGAAGAGTTACAAATTAGAAAGGTATAGAGATGATTTTAATTACAGGATCAAAAGGTCAGTTAGGAACTGAACTTCGTTATTTATTGGATGAGCGTAATGAAGAATACGTAGCAGTAGATGTGGATGAGATGGACATTACCAATGCAGAGATGGTTGAGAAAGTTTTTGAAGAGGTGAAACCGACTTTAGTCTACCATTGTGCAGCCTACACCGCTGTTGATGCAGCAGAGGATGAAGGGAAAGAATTGGACTTCGCCATCAATGTGACGGGGACAGAGAATGTCGCAAAAGCATCTGAAAAGCATGGTGCAACTCTAGTTTATATTTCTACCGACTATGTCTTTGATGGTAGAAAACCAGTTGGACAAGAGTGGGAAGTTGATGACCGACCAGATCCACAGACAGAATATGGACGCACTAAGCGTATGGGAGAAGAGTTAGTTGAGAAGCATGTGTCTAATTTCTATATTATCCGTACTGCCTGGGTATTTGGAAATTATGGCAAAAATTTCGTTTTTACCATGCAAAATCTTGCGAAAAATCATAAGACTTTAACAGTTGTAAATGACCAGCACGGTCGTCCGACTTGGACTCGTACCTTGGCTGAGTTCATGACCTACCTGGCTGAAAACCGCAAGGAATTTGGTTATTATCATTTGTCAAATGATGCTACAGAAGACACAACTTGGTATGATTTTGCAGTTGAAATTTTTAAAGATACAGATGTGGAAATCAAGCCAGTAGATTCAAGCCAATTTCCTGCCAAAGCTAAACGTCCCCTAAACTCAACGATGAGCCTGACTAAAGCTAAAGCTACTGGATTTTTCATTCCAACCTGGCAAGATGCTTTGAAAGAATTTTACAAACAAGAAGTAAGATAAGCAATAGAATGATTTTTCTAGTCTAATAAAAGAGGCAGATAATAAACTCCAAAGGAGCTTAAGATGTACGATTATCTTGTTGTTGGTGCTGGTCTTTTTGGTGCAGTTTTTGCCCATGAAGCAGCCTTAAAAGGAAAAAAAGTAAAAGTCATTGAGAAACGAAATCATATCGCGGGTAATATCTATACTCGTGAAGAGGAAGGAATTCAAGTTCATCAATATGGTGCTCATATATTCCATACTTCGGATAAGGAAATCTGGGATTATGTAAATCAGTTTGCAGAGTTTAACCGTTACACAAACTCCCCAGTTGCAAACTATAAGGGAGAGATTTATAACCTTCCTTTCAATATGAATACTTTCAATAAACTTTGGGGAGTTGTAACGCCAGCAGAAGCACAAGCTAAGATTGATGAGCAACGTGCGGTTTTAAATGGTAAAACTCCTGAAAATTTGGAAGAACAGGCGATATCTCTTGTAGGTATAGACATCTACGAAAAATTAATCAAGGACTATACAGAGAAACAGTGGGGCAAGCCAACTACGGAACTTCCAGCCTTTATCATTCGCCGTTTGCCAGTACGCCTGACCTATGATAACAACTATTTTAACGATACCTATCAAGGAATTCCAATTGGTGGTTATACTCAGATAGTTGAAAAAATGTTGGATCATGAAAACATTGATGTTGAAATAAATGTTGATTTCTTTGCGAATAAAGAGCAATATATGAAGGACTTCCCTAAGATTGTCTTTACCGGTATGATTGATGAATTCTTCGATTATAAGTTGGGTGAACTAGAGTATCGTAGTCTTCGTTTTGAAAATGAGACCCTGGATATGGAAAATTACCAAGGAAATGCAGTTGTCAACTATACTGATGCTGATACCCCATATACTCGCATTATTGAACACAAACATTTTGAGTTTGGGAGTCAAGCAAAGACTATCATTACTAAAGAACATTCCAAAACATGGGAAAAAGGTGATGAGCCTTATTATCCAGTTAATAATGATCGTAATAATCATTTGTATAAATCGTATAAAAAATTGGCTGATGAGCAAGGGAATGTTATCTTTGGTGGTCGTTTAGGACACTATCGTTATTACGATATGCACCAAGTAATTGGAGCAGCTTTACAGTGTGTAAGAAATGAGTTAGATTAAATAAGTAAAATTGATCACCAGTTCTCATTTATAAAAGTATTAAAAATTCCTTGACTATGTGATGTAGTTGAGGGATTTTTGATAATATTCATATTTTTGCAAAGTTTTTGTTTAAAAAATAATTTTCTAAAATTCAGAAAATTATATTGACAGGACTTTAAAAAGGGTCTATAATGGATAGAAAAACAAAGGAGAAGACTATGAAAACAAGAAAAGTATTGGCTCTTGCGGGAGTGACTTTATTAGCAGCGGGTGTTTTAGCTGCTTGTTCAGGGGGCTCAGGCGCTAAAGGTGAGCAGACTTTTGCATTTACCTACGAGACAGACCCAGATAATCTCAACTACTTAACAACAAGTAAGGCAGCTACTTCAAACATTACTAGTAATGTCATTGATGGATTACTTGAAAATGACCGCTATGGGAATCTTATTCCCTCTATGGCAGAAGACTGGTCAGTTTCTAAAGATGGTTTGACCTACACTTATAAGATTCGTCAGGATGCCAAGTGGTACACATCTGAAGGTGAAGAATATGCTCCTGTTAAGGCTCAGGACTTTGTGACAGGTCTTAAATATGCAACAGATAAGAAATCACAAGCCCTTTACTTGGTACAAGATTCAATCAAAGGTCTAGATGCCTATGCAAAAGGTGAGACCACAGACTTTGCTCAAGTCGGGATTAAAGCCCTTGACGATCAAACAGTCCAATACACCTTGAACAAACCTGAAACTTTTTGGAATTCTAAAACAACTATGGGTGTACTTGCTCCAGTCAATGAAGAGTTTTTGAACTCAAAAGGGGATGATTTTGCCAAGGCTACGGATCCAAGCAGTATCTTGTATAATGGTCCTTATTTGTTAAAATCTCTTGTGGCTAAATCTTCCGTTGAATTTGCGAAAAATCCTAACTACTGGGATAAGGACAATGTTCATGTTGACAAGATTAAATTGTCATTCTGGGATGGTCAAGATACCAGCAAACCAGCAGAAAACTTTAAGGATGGAAGCTTTACAGCAGCTCGTCTCTATCCAACAAGTGCAAGTTTCGCAGAGCTTGAGAAGAGTATGAAAGACAATATTGTCTATACTCAACAAGACTCGACTACGTATCTAGTGGGAACAAATATTGATCGTCAGTCCTATAAATATACTTCTAAGACTAGCGACGAACAAAAGACATCTACTAAAAAGGCTCTCTTAAACAAGGATTTCCGTCAGGCTATTGCCTTTGGTTTTGATCGTACAGCATATGCTTCACAAGTGAACGGTGCCAGTGGTGCAAGCAAAATCTTGCGTAATCTCTTTGTGCCACCAACATTTGTTCAAGCAGATGGGAAAAACTTTGGCGATATGGTCAAAGAAAAATTAGTAACCTATGGGGAAGAATGGAAGGATGTTAATCTGGCTGATGCACAAGATGGTCTCTACAATCCAGAAAAAGCCAAGGCCGAATTTGCCAAGGCTAAGTCAGCTTTACAGGCAGAAGGCGTGACCTTCCCAATTCATTTGGATATGCCAGTTGACCAGACAGCAACTACAAAAGTTCAACGTGTTCAATCTTTCAAACAATCGGTTGAAGAAACCTTGGGTACAGATAATGTCGTAATTGATATTCAACAACTACAAAAAGATGAAGTCTTGAATATTACCTACTTTGCTGAAACAGCAGCTGGGGAAGATTGGGATATTTCAGATAATGTTGGTTGGTCTCCAGACTTTGCGGATCCATCAACTTATCTCGATATTATCAAACCATCAGTTGGTGAAAACACTAAAACCTACCTTGGCTTCGATTCTGGTACAGATAATGCTGCAGCTAAAACTGTAGGTCTAAACGACTATGAGAAATTAGTAACTGAAGCTGGAAATGAGACAACAGATGTAGTAAAACGATATGATAAATATGCTACAGCCCAAGCTTGGTTGACAGATAGTGCCTTGATTATCCCAACAACAACACTTACTGGTCGCCCAATCTTGTCTAAGATGGTACCATTTACGATGCCGTTTGCCTTCTCTGGTAACAAGGGGACAAGCGATCCGCTCCTATACAAATACTTGGAACTTCAAGACAAGGCAGTCACTGTAGAGGAATACCAAAAAGCCCAAGATAAATGGATGAAAGAAAAAGAAGAATCCAATAAAAAAGCGCAAGAAGACCTTGCAAAACATGTAAAATAAAGGTAAAGGAGTTGGTTTGTAGCCGACTCCTTTTATATTCTTCGAAAATCTCTTCAAACCACGTCAGTTCTATCTGATGACTTCAAATCCGTGCTTAGAGTTGCTTGTGGCTAACTTTCCTAGTTCGCTCTTTGATTTTTATTGAGTATTAGCTATCTTGTAGTAAAAAAATCCTGAGAATTTCTAACTCTCAGGATTTTTTGTGTTTACTGTTGTGGTTGTTGAAATTGAGGGGCCTGTGGTTGTTGTTGGATTTGTTGGCCAGGTTGTCCCTGATTTGGATTCGTTGGAGCAGGATTATTTGATTGTTGACCAGGAGTAGGTGTTACTTGTGTACTTGTATTTTCATTTGTGGTAGAGGGATTCTCTACTTCTGATTGTGTTTGTTGTGTATCAGGAGTACTCCATGTATTTCTTGCTCCGTTTAGGAATACGAACTGCCCGTTTCTATATAGTCCCTCAGGCATTGTCCAATCTCCAGGATGGTTATTTTGAGTAAGGTAGCTCATCATGCTACGATAAACTCTAGCAGCAACTGTGAGACCATCACCTACAATAGGAGTGAGACGGTTGCTATAACCTGTCCAAACGGCCATTGAATACTTACGAGTATAACCGACAAACAGTTCATCTGGTGCTACAAGTTGATTCGACTTGATATGATTTTCGATTTCTTCATCTGTATAGTTAGAAGTACCTGTTTTACCTGCTTGAGGAATTCCAGGCAGATAGGCGTTGTAACCTGTTCCAGATGTCAAGACTGTTTTCATCATTTCTGTCATCATGTAGGCAGTAGACTCTTTCATAGCTCTTGTACCAGCGTCAGAAAATTCTTTTTCACTACCATCACTAAAGACGATTTTATTGATGTACATTGGTTTGTGGTAAATACCGCCATTTGCGAATGCAGCGTAGGCTGCAGCCATTTTTTCACTGCTTGCCCCGTATTGTTTACTAGATTCAGTTGTATTACTTGAAATAGCATTTGAATAGTGTATTACAGGATAGTCGATTCCTAAACCATTTAGGAAGTTTTTAGCTCTATCTAAACCAACCTTATTTAGTGTTTCAACGGCAGGTACGTTACGAGATTGTTGAAGGGCATATTGCAGAGTAATATTACCAAAATATGCTCGATCCCAGTTGTAAACAGGGGTACTTGTACCAGGATAGTTATAAGGAATATCGTGGACAGTAGTTGCAGTTGAATCGTATACACCGTATTCTAAGGCTGGGGCATAATCAGTGATTGGTTTCATGGTTGATCCCCAGTCACGGTTGGTTTCCACAGCTTGGTTGGTACCAAATGAAACGTTACTTGCTTGGTGACGTGCTCCAAGTTGAGCGATGACTTTACCATTGGAAGTATCTACGATAGTTGAGGCTACTTGAAGGTCATCATCTGGATAAGAGACATACTCATCTGTATTGTAAATATCCCAAAGTCGTTGTTGAATTCCCTTGTCTACATTTGTGTAGACTTCCATCCCAGTAGTAAGAAGATTATATCCAGTTTCGTGCTCTACTTGTTCAATAACTTCTTTTAGATAGTTATCCATATACGCTGGATAAGTAGCAGCCGACTTAAGACTTTGTAAACCATCAGTGATAGGTGTGTTGACGGCTTTTTCATATTGCTCAGCACTAATGTAATCTTGCCCTCTCATTTCTGAAAGAACTAAATTACGACGGTCTAGTGCTGCTTCCGGATGAGAGTAAGGATCGTATTGGTTAGGTGCCTGAGGCATACCTGCTAGCAAAGCTAATTGAGGTAAAGATAAATCCTTTAGATCTTTTCCATAGTAATTTTGGGCTGCTGTCTGCATTCCATAATTACCATTTGACATATAGACCTTATTGATGTAGTAGGTAAGAATTTCCTGTTTGGTAGCTTTTTGTTCCAATTGGATAGCTAGCCAAGCCTCTTGTGCTTTTCGGGAGATGTTTTGATCCGAAGTTGATGTTGAGAAATAGGTCAACTTAATCAACTGTTGGGTTAGGGTTGATCCCCCCTGTAAAGAATTACTTTGTAAGTTACGTAAGAAGGCTCCCATAATCCGAATCGTATCGATTCCCCTGTGGTCAAAGAAGCGATGGTCTTCGATAGACACGATAGCTTTGACTAAATCAGTAGGAATTTCGTTAGCTTGAGCGTTTACTCGGCGTTCAGAGCCCAGATCGGCAATGAGTTCGTTATTATTGTCATAAATCTTGCTAGAAGTTGTTGCAACTAATTTACTATCTGATAGGGCTGGAGCTTTGCTCACAAAATAGAGGAAAACACCCCCGCCCAATAGAAATAATGCGATAAAGAGAGTTAGGAAAAAGATTCCAGTATACTTTAATATTCGCATAAGAATGTATTTATTCATCTTGTTTACCACCTAGTAAATGTTCTTTGATAACATCGAGATAGGGAATTTGTGGAAATGCCCCTAGTTTTATCTGGTAACCGTATTCTCGTATGTATCCAAGTGGCATTGATTTTTGTCCCTTATCTTGATGATAGAAGCGAATCAAATCGAATGCCGGCAATAAGTAGGTTTCTTGCTGAGAAGAAAAGTGAAGAAGGACAAAGCAGATTCCTTGTTGGGCAAGGACTTGTTCCATATGCTGAATCTGATGTGGATGGAAATTTTTCATCGGAATCGCACGTTTTTGTTTTGTTTCCTTAGCTTCAAAGTCGATGTAATATCCATTATAAACGCCAGAATAGTCTGTCGTTGAAGCTTGTCGAAAATAGGCTTCAACAATCTTGGCACGACTTCGTTGTGGATAGTCCACTCGTACGATTTGAATAGGAGTTGGTTTCTTGTGTATAACTGCCAATCCCTGAGACAAATAGTAGTCGTTGGTAGCATTGATCATCTTTTCAAAAGACATTCCTCGATTTGCGAAATTTTTTGGTTGAGAAAGAGATGTTTGTCTTTTTTGTGATGAAATTTTATGAGGATAGTTGACCATAATTCTCCTTATTGGTACAATAACATCACTCTATTATATCATAAATTTGCACAGGAAGGGTTAAAAATGACTACAGCTTTGGTTTTAGGCTATTCTGCTTTTGATTTGGGTTTGTTTTCTGACAAGGATCCTCGTCTTAAATTGATTAAAAAAGCGATACGTAAAGATTTAGAAGCTATGGCAGCAGATGGGGTGACTTGGCTTGTATTTACAGGGACTTTGGGCTTTGAATATTGGGTTCTAGAGGTTGCTCAGGAAATGAAGACAGAGTACGGTTTCCAGTTGGCCACCATTTTTGCTTTTGAAACCCATGGGGAAAATTGGAATGAAGGCAATCAGATGAAACTGAGTCGTTTTAAGCAGGTAGACTTTGTCAAATATGCCTATCCTCGCTATGAACACAAGTGGCAGTTAAGAGACTACCAGCAGTTTTTACTGGAAAATACGAATAGTTCTTATCTTTTTTATGATGAGGATAATGAAACGAAATTATCTTATTTTTACCAAAAGATGAAAAATCAAGAGGACTATTTTATAAAGAGATTAACATTTGATCAATTAAATGAACTTGCTAAAAATTTTTCCGAAAATTGAAGCTTTGACCTTGATTTTTGTTTGGCTTTTTTTATATAATAATACTAGCAAGCGAGAATGGAGAGAGACATGGCAAGTATTATTTTTTCAGCGAAAGATATTTTTGAACAAGAGTTTGGGCGTGAAGTCCGTGGGTATAGCAAGGTAGAAGTTGATGAGTTTTTAGACGATGTCATTAAGGATTATGAAACCTATGCTGCCTTGGTCAAGTCACTTCGTCAGGAAATTGCGGATTTGAAGGAAGAACTGGCTCGTAAACCGAAACCTTCACCAGTTCAAGCAGAGCCTATGGAAGCGGCAACTACAAGTTCTATGACGAATTTTGATATTTTGAAACGCCTGAATAGATTGGAAAAAGAAGTTTTTGGTAAACAAATTTTAGATAACTCAGATTTCTAAGTAGTTATTTGAGATGTGCAATTTTTGGATAATCGCGTGAGGAGAGTTATTTCTCATGAGGAAAGTCCATGCTAGCACAGGCTGTGATGCCTGTAGTGTTTGTGCTAGGCGAAACCATAAGCCTAGGGACGAGAAATCGTTACGGCAGTTGAAATGGCTAAGTCCTTGGATAGGTCAGAGTAGGCTTGAAAGTGCCACAGTGACGGAGTCTTTCTGGAAACGGAGAGAGTGGAACGCGGTAAACCCCTCAAGCTAGCAACCCAAATTTTGGTCGGGGCATGGAGTACGCGGAAACGAACGTAGTATTCTGACTGCTATCAGCTAGAGCTGTTAGTGGTAGACAGATGATTATCGAAGGAAGTGGTCCTAGTCACTTCTGGAACAAAACATGGCTTATAGAAAATTGCATATAGGTTGGGGCTGAGAAATTTTCTCAACCTCATTTTTTAAAGTGGACATATAGAAAGGTCTTGCAAGACTGTAACATGAAAAAAGAATTTAATTTAATTGCAACTGTGGCAGCAGGTCTTGAAGCTGTTGTGGGACGAGAAGTGCGAGAGTTGGGCTACGATTGTCAGGTTGAAAATGGACGTGTTCGTTTTCAAGGAGATGTGAGAGCCATTATCGAAACCAACCTCTGGCTTCGGGCAGCAGACCGTATCAAGATTATCGTAGGAACGTTCCCAGCTAAGACTTTTGAAGAGCTGTTTCAGGGAGTTTTCGCTCTAGATTGGGAAAATTATTTACCACTCGGAGCTCGGTTCCCGATTTCCAAGGCCAAATGTGTTAAATCTAAACTTCACAATGAGCCAAGTGTACAGTCTATTTCTAAGAAAGCTGTTGTCAAGAAATTGCAAAAACACTACGCCCGCCCAGAAGGTGTTCCTCTGATGGAGAATGGCCCAGAGTTTAAGATTGAGGTCTCTATTCTCAAAGATGTGGCAACTGTCATGATTGATACGACAGGCTCTAGCCTCTTTAAACGTGGTTATCGTACCGAAAAAGGTGGTGCTCCTATTAAGGAAAATATGGCGGCAGCCATTTTACAACTCTCTAACTGGTACCCAGATAAGCCTTTGATTGATCCGACCTGTGGTTCAGGAACTTTCTGTATCGAGGCAGTTATGATTGCTCGAAAGATGGCACCAGGACTTCGTCGCTCCTTTGCATTTGAGGGGTGGAACTGGGTCAGCGATCGCTTGATTCAGGAAGTGCGTACAGAAGCGGCTAAAAAAGTAGACCGTGAGCTGGAACTGGATATCATGGGCTGTGATATTGATGCTCGTATGGTGGAAATTGCTAAAGCTAATGCTCAGGCAGCTGGTGTTGCAGGAGACATTACTTTTAAGCAGATGCGCGTGCAGGATTTACGTTCTGATAAAATCAATGGTGTGATTATCTCCAATCCGCCTTATGGAGAACGTTTATCAGATGATGCAGGAGTTACCAAGCTCTATGCTGAGATGGGGCAAGTATTTGCACCACTGAAAACTTGGAGTAAGTTTATCCTAACTAGTGATGAAGCATTTGAAAGTAAGTATGGTAGTCAGGCGGATAAGAAACGTAAGTTATACAACGGAACCTTGAAAGTGGATCTGTATCAATATTTTGGTCAGCGTGTTAAACGCCAAGAGGTAAAATAGAAAGGTTATACTCATGAGTAAGAAAAGACGGAATCGTCATAAAAAAGAAGGTCAAGAACCGCGATTTGATTTTGATGAAGCAAAAGAGTTAACAGTTGGTCAAGCTATTCGTAAAAATGAAGAAGTGGAAGCAGGAGTCTTGCCTGAAGATTCCATTTTGGACAAGTATGTCAAGCAACACAAAGATGAAATCGAAGCAGATAAGTTTGCGACTCGTCAATACAAAAAAGAGGAGTTAGTCGAAAAAGAAGAGGTAGCTGTTACCTCGACTCTTGATGATTTGCTTCAAGAGATTCGTGAGGCAACAGAAGATGAGTCCTCAGTAGCAGAAGATGACTTGAGTCAGTTCGATGATTTAGAATTCATACGCGATTCAGAAGTTCCCCCTGTCGAAGAATTTGAGACTGAAGAAGTACCATTGTTTGAAGGGGGAGAAGTTTCAACACTTTCTCGAGTTCCGGATAGTGAAGATGAAAAAAGTAAGAAGAAATGGGTGATTTATGGGATTCTAGCCGCACTAGTGGTTCTTATCCTTGGAACTGCTTATTATGTTTACCGTCAAGTGAATCGCTCAACACAGGAAATCCAAACTTCTCAATCAGCGTCTAGTGAGCAGAATATTCAGCCGATTTTAGAAGATTTCAATAGCCAATACGATGCCTTCTACACTGATAGCAATAAAACAGCTTTGAAGAATAGCCAGTTTGATAAACTGAGTCAACTCAAAACCTTGCTTGATAAGTTGGAAGGTAGTCGTGAACATGCTCTTGCCAAATCTAAGTATGATAGTCTAGCAACGCAAATCAAGGCCATTCAAGATGTCAATGCTCAATTTGAAAAACCAGCTATTGTGGATGGTGTTCTGGATACCAATGCCAAAGCCAAATCGGATGCTAAATTTACGGATATTAAAACTGGCAATACTGAGATTAATAAAGTGCTAGATAAGGCTATCAGCCTTGGTAAGAGCCAGCAAACAAGTGCTTCAAGCTCAAGTTCCAGTCAAACTAGCAGTTCTAGTCAAGCAAGTTCAAATACGACTAGTGAGTCAAGCCCAAGTAGCTCAAATACTGCATCAACTGAAACTAGAAGTACTCGCGGTGAAGTTAATATGGGTGTGTCAAGTGCAGGAGTTGCTGTTCAAAGAAGTGCGAGTCGTGTTCCCTATAATCAGTCTGCTATTGATGATAGCAATAACTCTGCCTGGGATTTCGCTGATGGTGTCTTAGAACAAATTCTAGCGACTTCACGTTCACGTGGTTATATCACTGGTAACCAATACATTATCGAACGTGTCAATATCGTTAATGGTAATGGTTATTACAACCTCTATAAGCCAGATGGAACCTATCTCTTTACCCTTAACTGTAAGACAGGATACTTTGTTGGAAATGGTTCTGGACATGCGGATGCCTTGGACTACTAAGCAGTCGTTACAAAATTCTTTCTTTTCAAAAGTAAAAATGATAAAATAAAACAAATTAAATAAGAGGAGTGTCAAATGACAAAAGCTAACTTTGGTGTCGTAGGTATGGCCGTAATGGGTCGTAACCTTGCCCTTAATATTGAATCTCGTGGTTACACAGTTGCTATCTACAACCGTAGTAAAGAAAAAACTGAAGATGTAATTGCTTGCCATCCTGAAAAGAACTTTGTACCAAGCTATGACGTTGAAAGTTTTGTAAACTCAATCGAAAAACCTCGTCGTATCATGCTTATGGTTCAAGCTGGACCTGGTACAGATGCTACAATTCAAGCCCTTCTTCCACACCTTGACAAGGGTGATATCTTGATTGACGGTGGAAACACTTTCTACAAAGATACAATCCGTCGTAATGAAGAATTGGCAAACTCAGGTATCAACTTTATCGGTACTGGGGTTTCTGGTGGTGAAAAAGGTGCCCTTGAAGGTCCGTCTATCATGCCTGGTGGACAAAAAGAGGCCTACGAATTGGTTGCGGATGTTCTTGAAGAAATCTCAGCTAAAGCACCAGAAGATGGCAAACCATGTGTGACTTACATCGGTCCTGATGGAGCTGGTCACTATGTGAAAATGGTTCACAACGGTATCGAGTACGGTGATATGCAATTGATCGCAGAAAGCTATGACTTGATGCAACACTTGTTAGGCCTTTCTGCAGAAGACATGGCTGAAATCTTTACTGAGTGGAACAAGGGTGAATTGGACAGCTACTTGATTGAAATCACAGCTGATATCTTGAGCCGTAAAGACGACGAAGGTCAAGATGGACCAATCGTAGACTACATCCTTGATGTCGCAGGTAACAAGGGAACTGGTAAATGGACTAGCCAATCATCACTTGACCTTGGTGTGCCATTGTCACTAATTACTGAGTCAGTATTTGCACGTTACATCTCTACTTATAAAGAAGAACGTGTACATGCTAGCAAGGTTCTTCCAAAACCAGCTGCCTTCAAATTTGAAGGAGACAAGGCTGAGTTGATTGAAAAGATCCGTCAAGCCCTTTACTTCTCAAAAATCATTTCATACGCACAAGGTTTTGCTCAATTGCGTGTAGCTTCTAAAGAAAACAACTGGAACTTGCCATTTGCAGACATCGCATCTATCTGGCGTGATGGCTGTATCATCCGTTCTCGTTTCTTGCAAAAGATTACAGATGCTTACAACCGTGATGCAGACCTTGCCAACCTTCTTTTGGATGAGTACTTCTTGGATGTTACTGCTAAGTACCAACAAGCAGTGCGTGATATCGTAGCTCTTGCTGTTCAAGCTGGTGTACCAGTGCCAACTTTCTCAGCAGCTATTACTTACTTTGATAGCTACCGTTCAGCTGACCTTCCAGCTAACTTGATCCAAGCGCAACGTGATTACTTTGGTGCCCACACTTACCAACGTAAAGACAAAGAAGGAACATTCCACTACTCTTGGTATGACGAAAAATAAGTAGGTCTGCCATGGGGAAACGGATTTTATTACTTGAGAAAGAACGAAATCTAGCTCATTTTTTAAGTTTGGAACTCCAAAAAGAGCAATACCGAGTTGATCAGGTTGAGGAGGGGCAAAAAGCCCTCTCCATGGCTCTTCAGACAGACTATGACTTGATTTTATTGAATGCTCGTCTGGGGGATATGACAGCCCAGGATTTTGCAGATAAGCTGAGTCGGACTAAGCCAGCCTCAGTCATCATGGTCTTGGACCATCGTGAAGACTTGCAAGATCAGATTGAGACAATCCAACGCTTTGCTGTTTCTTACATTTATAAGCCAGTTATTATTGAGAATCTGGTAGCCCGTATTTCAGCGATTTTCCGAGGTCGGGACTTCATCGACCAACACTGTAGTCAGATGAAGGTTCCAACGTCTTACCGCAATCTGCGTATGGATGTAGAACATCATACCGTTTATCGTGGCGAGGAGATGATTGCTCTGACGCGCCGTGAGTATGACCTTTTGGCTACTCTTATGGGAAGCAAGAAAGTTCTGACTCGTGAGCAGTTGTTGGAAAGTGTCTGGAAGTATGAAAGTGCGACCGAAACAAATATCGTGGATGTCTATATCCGTTATCTACGTAGCAAGCTTGATGTAAAAGGTCAAAAAAGCTACATTAAAACCGTGCGTGGTGTCGGTTACACCATGCAAGAATAGAAAGCAGTTGCAGTTATGTACTGACCCCCAAAAGTTAGACAATTAATTTATCCGAAGGATTTAGTTCTGTATTGTACAGGGCTAAGTCCTTTTAGTTTTACCTTAATTCGTTTATTGTTGTAGTAATCAATATAGTCTACAATGGCTTGTTC